>JBJMXE010000061.1:0-10069 GCA_045809745.1 Chthoniobacterales bacterium
AAGGTGCTCAAGGATGGCGTAACCGAGCAGGAGCTGAACAAGGCGAAGAATCAGTATCTGACCGGAAAATTGCGCGAGTTACAGACCGCTAACGGAAAGGCCAGCGCCATCGGAGAAGCAGCTGTGGTTTACGGTAATGCCGAGCACGTGAATACCGAACTGGCAGAAGTTCAGGCGGTCACAGCCGATCAAATCAAAGCCGTGTTGAACAAGTACATCAGCGGCAAAAAGCGCGTCGTGATCGAGTATGTACCCTCGCCGCCGAAAACAGCGGCGAAATGACGAATCGCGAATTACCAAGCTCCAAACAAATGACAAAGCTGGAAGCAAACTCAAATGACCGAAGGTTTGATGCCGGCTTGCCCTTCGGTCGTTTCGAATTTCGAATTTCGAACTTCGGATTTCCGATCGCTTCGCGCACAGCGTTGGGCCTAAAGTTGCTGGCGTTCGCTCATTCCTCAGCCCAAGCGATCGGCCGTTTCGGATTTCCGGCGGCGACGTTCAGACTGTCGATTTGCACAGCCCTGCTGATAAGCGCCGTATCCGCGTTCGCGATCGGCGGAGTTGACACCCCGCCGCCGCCGGCGGCTCCGGCGCAGCCGCACTTCCCGCAGCCGCAGGAAACAAAATTAGATAACGGCTTGCGAGTGATTGTCGCTCAACGTCCGGGGCTTCCACTGGTCGCGGCACATGTGGTCATCGGCACCGGTTCCGAAGCGGACGCTCCGGGACTGGCAGGCACCGCCAGCCTGACCGGAACGCTTTTAAGCAAAGGCACGGAAACCAGGTCCGCTCCCCAAATCGCCGAAGAAATTGAATCGTTAGGCGGAGATATCTCCTCCGGTGCCGGCTGGGATGCCTCTACTGCCACGCTGGTGATCATGTCGGACAAAGTGGAAACTGGTCTCACCATTCTGGCCGACGTCGTTCTGCATCCGACGTTTAAGGGAGAAGAGATCGAGCGGGTTCGGAAACAGCGGCTCGACGGTCTGCGGGTCGCGATGCAGCAACCGGGCTCTGTCTCGGGGTATGTGGCCGAACGGGTCGTGTTCGGCGCCGGCGCGTACGGCCACCCTGCTGCGGGCACCATCGAGAGCATCGGAAAGATGCGCCGGGACGACATCGTCGGTTTTTACAAAGCGCATTATGCCCCGGCTAACGCTGCCTTGGTCCTGGTGGGCGATATCAGCCTCGATCAGGGCAAGGCCTATGCCCAGAAATTTTTTGGCGAATGGAACTCGGCGGCAGAACCACAATCCAATTCTCCGGCTGGTTCGGATTGGAAGCCGCGCAATGTCGTCATTGATATGCCGCAGGCCGGCCAGGCTTCCGTCGGCGTAGCAAAACCGGCGATCAAGCGCGATTCACCTGATTATTATGCCGGCCTCGTGGCTAATGCGGCGTTAGGCAATGGTTTCGTCTCCCGACTGAATCGCGAGATCCGAATAAAGCGGGGATTGAGCTACGGTGCTCACAGTTCGCTCGATGTTCGCCGGGATATCGGACCATTCACCGCGTCCGCGCAGACGAAAAACGAATCCGCTGCCGAAGTGGCTAAATTGCTGGTGGGGGAGATAAAACGCCTGGTTGATGAGCCGGTGCAGGGCGAGGAGCTAAAATCGCGGCAAGCGGTGCTGACCGGAAGTTATGCCCGCAGTTTGGAGACAAACGAAGGGATCGCGGACAAGCTCGGCATGTTGGCGGCGTTTGGGCTGCCACTGGAGAAAATCCAACAGTTCATTCCCAAAGTGAACGCGGTAACGACGGAAGAGGTGACTGCCTTCGCGAAGAAGTATCTCGGATCACCCAGTCTCATTGTTGCTGGAAAAGCACCGGCATTCCTGGACGCCTTGAAGAAGGATTTCGGCGACGTCACCGTAATCCCGCAAAACGATTTGGATCTGAACTCGCCTGAACTGGTCAAGAAACCAGGTAGGGACGGCTCTCCATAGCGGTCCCAAAAAGTGGGACACTTCGGAGACGCGTCCGTACCGGCCGCGGTCGCGCATAATCGGCGGTAAAGAACGACTAACATCGGGTAGTTGTAGAGGTGCTCGGCGCGGCGGGCAGGTGTTTGTTTGATTTTGGTGGCTGAGCCAACCACCGCTACACGCAATCCGCGAGTCTTTGGTTAAGCCTGCCTATGCGATCTCCGATTCCTCCGCGGTGCAAACCGCAGGTCTCCGTTGGCTCTGTTATCTCCGTTACCTCGTGTAAACCACCCATGAACCGATTCAATTTACGAAGAAAATACGGCCCATTGAATTTTGCTCCCGCTACGGCCGTCCAACCATTTGAATCCGAACCGTAAATGGCTGGAGCGAACACGGATACACAGATTATGAATCTGCGATTAGCGTATAAAATTATTGGCGACGCCGAAGCAAACCCGGCAGGTGCTCTGAAGGTGAGGGGACGTGAAGCCGCGCATGAGGTGCAATTGATGGCGGAGGCCGGTCTCATCCGGGCCGCCGAACCACTGGCTGCCAGCGGCAACGAGGCGGTGATCACGCGAATCACCCACGCCGGTCACCAGTTCTACCGTGCCTTCCGAAATGTGCACTCCTTCGCGCATAGCTGAATAGTCTCTCAGGAAAGCAAGGAAGGTAGGAATTCCCGACGGTGCGCTTTGTGCGCGATCTCGTGGACCGCTTAACTGGCGTCTGCCCCAGGCGCCCCTTACAACCGGGTCGTCTCTGTGACACGGCGATTTTGTTCGATCTGTCAGCAATATTCGCGTTACTGGTCACGATCCCGATAGTTGTAGAGGTGCTCACCGTGGCGAGCACCTGTTGTTGGGTTCGGTGGTTGCCAGAACCACTCGCAACCCACTTCTCGGCGTCCTCTGCGGTTAAAGAGCCTTCCATCCTTCATTAGTTGTTGGATATCCCCGCAGTTCAGCCGCGATATTTCTATTGACGCTCTTCTTCCACGCCCTCATAACCTTCGGCTTGTCAGCTAAATACGACCGAAGCGGGCTGCTTCGACGTGGCGGTTCCAGACGGCGTCTGGGTCTTTCGACGTACCGCTAACGCTGTCAGTTAACAAACCGAAAGGAACTTATTATGACCCTAACTATTCGATTATTTACCTTGGCTGCTGCCAGCCTCTGTATCTCCACGCTCGCTCAGGCCCAAACCAGCAGCACCACCACGACCTCCACCACCTCATCAGCGACCGGCGCCAAGTCCATGACTGGCGGTGCAACCAACGCCGCTCGTACGGACATTTATCATGTGCATGTTGTGCATGCGGCATCCGGCAAAGCTGCCGAACTCGGCGAGTCGTTTAAAACTCCCGCACCCGGTAATCCGGCTCCGGATCACACAGTTGTGTTTCGACATCAATACGGTGATTCCTGGGATTACACCGTGGTGGCGCACTACGGAACGAAGTTCACCATCGAAGCGGCTGAGCAACAGGTGCCCGACAGTCAACGCGCGCTCAGCGATTCGCATACCGACACCATTTGCAACGGCCCGTCCTGGGCTGAATTCAGCCGTCTGATGGGACTCGACGATTCGAAGAAATCTCCCAACGCGGTGTACGTCGTTTCGTTTTATCGCGCTAATCCCGGCCAGCGACCCGCTGCTGAGAAATCATTGTCGGAACCGCCGGATCCAGCCATGGACAAAGCGACGGGCCAGATATTGATGCAGCATTTGGAAGGTGCGAACTGGCACTACATGGCAATCGTTCGTTACAACTCGTGGCAGGATCTCGCTACCAGCCAGGAGAAAAGCGTGCCGATGACGTCAAAACCGAATAGCCCGTGGTCGCAGATGCGCGCGGCGGTGGCGAATCACACCGACACACTGTGTGATCTTCTGCCGTAAGGTTTTGTTGCTAACGAAAGCAAGAACGCAGGGAATCTGAAATCGTTGATTGTAGCGGCGGTGGAAACACTGCCGCTACAGTCGTTTCTGCCTCGGTTCGTTAGGACGCATCGCCGAGGCATCAACCAGACAGATTAATGGCACGCCTCGGAATGGAGCGAGCGGGGCGATGCGACATAGACGGTCAAGCCGGCGCCAGCAGCCGGTGAGCTGAGCGAAAGGAATCAAATGCGTCCCTACCTGAAAGAGCAGCCGGAGCCCGCGACACGCGACTGCGAGAACGCTCCGTGGACTCCGTCCTATGCGTGGTTGAACCCGACTGATTCTGACGGTGAATAATCCAGAATCGATCGTGATGATGATCAAGAGCAGGATCAGGATTCGCCCGAATGTCGCTCCGCGTCCTCAGCGGTAGATCCGACACCACTGCTCCCGCTCCGCTAAATATCCGCGTGATCTTTTGCGGCGGCTTCTTTCGTCACCTTAATCCAGAGCGGCTCGAGGTCGGCATCATCCATCGCGACCAGTTTGAATCGAGGATCCAATTGAATGGCTCGCGCGAGGTGGCGCTGCGCTTTGCGGTAGTGACGCAAACGGGTTTCGTAACACGATAAATTATAATGAATGTTCGCGTTGTCCGGATGGGTATCGAGCGCCTTCAGCAAGATACCTTTGGCCGCTTCGACTGATTGCAACCGGCACGCCGCGGAAGCTGACCAGATGGACCACTGCGGATTGTCTGGGTCCTGTTCGGCGAGCTGCGACGACAGTTGGAGCGCCTTCTTCCACCGGTGCAGTCCGGCATAAATACAAAGCTGAAGCACCAATGTTTCTTCGAGCGCGAAACAGCCAGGATCGAGTGCTCGAAGTTCAGCATCGGCTTCCTTATACATTCCCAAATCGATATACCCTTCCGCCGCCAACAATCCCCTAGCGTGTTCGCCGGCGGCGCCAATTGCAGATGGAGTGAGGTTGTGCCGCATATTAGTTAATCTCGTTAAACAATCGGACGAGTCGGAGCGCAGTGTTGTTCAATATCCTCGTCCCATAAAGCAGCGCTTCATCCCTTCGATTTTAATCCTGTCACATATAATTCGGGCCCGGTGAGGGATTTGGCCCCCGAACTCGCCTGTTCTCTGAATCGGGGATCAGGAAAACACTGATAGTCTAAACATCCGCTTCGCTCCCGTCGCGCGGACCGGCAGTGCTCGCCGCGACGAGCACGCGTTTATTTGGCTCGGTGGTTGAGGCAACTACCGCTACACCGCAATTTCGTATTCTCCGCGAAATCAGCGTAACCCGCGGTTCAGTTTCACTCTGTTACCTGTGTTTTCTCCTGTAAAAATCAGCGGCTTTTTCGATCTCTGCCCATCAGCGGTAAAACAAACTGCCGGAATGTCTGGACGTTATTGCGAGTGGAGCTGATGAGGCGCGAATTCACCAGTTGTTCACACAGCCGCAACTCAATCGCCATACGTTCAGTTCAATGTATTGCTATGGATATTGACGCACTGCATTCAACGCTTCTCTCGATCACTCTCGTAACCGAAAAATTGCGGGCCGGCCATGACATCATCGAGCAGGTAGAAAAGGTCGTGCCCGGGTTCGGAGAGCTGCTGGATGAAGCCGAGAAAGATTTGCGCATGGCCAAAGCGACGCTTGCCTGTGAGCTGGGATTCCATATGTGCCCACACTGCTGGCCTCCGGAACTGGTGGCAACCGATCGCAAAGGTCGCCAGACTTGCTCGATCTGTGGCGAGATAGCCAAAGAGGCAGTCGCCTAACGGCCTCGTAGCCGGGGGCGGTGACCCCGGCCGTCTGACTGATCCCAATCTTGTTATTCTGCCTGCTAAATGATCCGCCTTTACGGCGGCGTCCATTCGCCTCCACGATCGGCCGGAACAATTTCCGAAAAACGATACCAAAACCGTGTATGGGTTAGCCATTTTCCGCCTCTCGGCTTCAGAAGCTGTACCGCGCGCGTCTGCGATTGCTGAGGGTTCCCGGCCGCAAAATTCGTAAAATCGGTCGCGCTTTGAAGCAGCGGATTGATGACAAACCCGTTCGCCGCCGGCCCAGGTATCAGCCGCTGAGCGGGCAGCACCGCGGCCGATCCCTGGATGACCGCGAAAATCTGCGGCTGCTGATAAACCAACCCCAGCAATTTGCCGGGAACGGTTGGACGAATCCGTAGCTCGCACCAAACCGCGCCGTTAGGCACAGGGATGACGTCACCAAAGCGAGCGACTCCCGATCGAATCGGCTTCATCTCTATTTTAGCCGGTGCCTCGGGTCGTCGCCGCAGGAGAATAAAGCCTTTTTCGGAGAGCACCGGCGTATAATCGTTAGCCAAAACGAGCAGCGCCTCTGCGTCGTCGCTGCTTGGAAGGTGGCCGTCCATGGTTTGCAGTTTGAACAGGACGTAGTGCGGCGCGCGCGCCGAACGATAGAACTCCGCATCAGCCTTAATGAACGGCGCACTGAACGCAGCATAACTTTGTACCGCCGGACGCGGCGTGTAATTGAACCCATTCGCGAGCGCGACCGCTTGTTCGTGTCCGAACACATCCACGGACTCGCGCCCGACGGCGTTCGCGATTTGCGGCAGAGCCAGCTTTGCCGCCGCGAAGTTGTATGCGGCCTCGGCTTTGGCGTGCGCGTTCAATGGTGCCAAAAAGCCGGCCACGCTGGAACGCACCCGCGCCACCGCTTCACCAGCGATGGCATTCACCGTTAGCTTCTTCCTGTCGTGAACCACGTAAATGCCGCTCGCTGCCAGAACCAGGATCGCGATCCAGTCGACGTAGCGGCTCCTACCGCTGAATGACTCTTCGTAAAAAGCCGGCAAAGCCAGTACGGCTGGAATTCCATAATAGAAAAGTTGAACGGTGTGAACGTCCGCCCGCGTAAAGCTGATTTTCCAGAGCAGGAACCAGGTGACCGCCAGCATGGCGCTGACGAACCAGGCCCGCTGATCGTTAGGCTTTTCCCTTAAACAAATTGCGACCTGCGTGATACCCAGGACAAAAGCCACCGCCCCTGCGGCCAGGATTCCGTTCGGCGGCCGCAATGTCGCCACCGGGCCGTATCCGGCCATGATCTGAATCATCGACCACAAATAAGAGCCGATGTTGACGAAGCTTTGTCCCGCGAACATCCACGCAATCAGGAGCGCAGCGGTGAAACAGCAGGTGGTAAGAAGGAGGCGCCACCACTCACGTCGCCAGATCAACCAGGTTGCACCGATCAGCATCACAGCGGCGGCTAGCGACAGAAGCGTTCCCTTCATCAGAACCGCCAGCGCGAAAAATATTAACGAGGCAACTTGCAGCGACCGCTTTTGGTCGCGCTGAAAGAAAATAATCCATCCGCCGACTAAAATCATGAACAGGTAGATCGTTTGCTGGGTGTAATACGCCCCCAGCAACGTCGTTAGGAAGAGAGCGATTCCTCGCCATGGCGGCAGCCGGCCGGACAAAACAAACAACATGGCAACCAGCAGAATGTTGGCGGCAAGACGGAGGAATAGAGCTGGCCAGTAAACCGCCGGAAAATTAATTGGGTAGAGGAGATAACCCAACGGTCCGTTGGTGAATACAATGTCCGGCCCGAATTGCAGAGGCTTCGCCGCCGCCCATGCCATCACCGCAATCCATGAATTGTCCAGCCCGGCATTGAACCGCCCCAGTTCGAAATCGGTTAGGTAAACGATCGCGATAACACCGATAACGAAACCGGTGATCTGTTTGGGCTGTGGTCGAACCAGCATGAGTGACTTTAATTAGGGAGTAACAACAGAATTTACAGGATTGGGATTGTAGTCCCGCGCTTTGAGTCAGCGTAATCGTCGGTTAAGAAGTTGGACGAGGATCCGCACAGTTGTAGAGGTGCTCGCCGCGGCGAACAATCCGCGTCACCGCCGCAAAAATTGAATGTCCGACCAATCCCACAGTCGCGCGTCATCGACCCGTCGCGGGATGGCGTTCCAATGATGTGGACCTTTCCGGAAAGCGCCCTGGGCATGAACCCAGATTGAAAAAGCGGCCAGCACACAAGCCGATATCCGGCTGGCCAGGACCCACCGTTCGCCGGTCAGCGGCGTCGTCATCCAATCTACCGCGGGCAATGCCAGGAACGCGATGAACGGAAGCACGTCGGTCCAATATCGCGGACCGAACGACCAGCCGCCCCACCAATCGGCATAAAGCGAGACCATGACCCAATGGCCGATCACAATGCACACGGCAAGGATGTCCAGTGATCCTAACTGCCGCCGCCGAAACGCGATGACTAATCCCATCAGCGCCGTGATTACCACTGGAGAAAAGACTAACAGCCCGCGGGCGGGGCTGATCAGCAGTCCGGGCAGCGCTTCCAGCGGTCGCGCTGCATGGATCAGCCGCTTTGGCTGGCTATAACCGGGAACGATCACGCCAAACGTCGTTAGGTTGACGGCAACGTAGGCCATGCCGATTATACCGACGCCGACGAGGTAAGGAAGCAGACCGCGCGGCCGGGCAAAGGCTAGCCAAATACCAAAAGCGGCTACCGGCAGGCAATTGGTTGGCCTAACAACAAACGCATATCCGAGCAGTGCTCCCATGAGCACGCCCCACCAGCCCTCGGATTTGCCGCGCACGGCCAGATACAGCGCGGCCGACAGCAATAGCATCGATGGCCCATGCATCCAGTAGGCCCGACTCGCCACCGACCAGGCGGTTGTGCCAAATGCAAACACCAGCGCGACCAATACCGCCGGCCAATCTCGCTTCAACCGTGTCCTGGCGATGAGAAATACAAATACCGCGGTTCCTGCCACCGCCAGGGAACCGAAGAGATTTTCGAGCGCGTTGGGTTGCTCAGTCTGCGCGAGGCGCTCGATATCGGTTCCGGTTAGGTATTTCGCGGCCACATCAATGACTGCGACAAACGGTGCGGCCAGAATTGAGGCGCCGTACGGAAAAAGGTTGTGCAGCCGTCCGTTCACCTGGACCGCTGACCACGATTTCTCGCGTGTAGCGATGTCGCGGTATTCCTCGATATCCAGGTCGCCGTGTCGTTCCAGGCTGATCGCCACCGGAATATTCCACCGTGAATCCTGGATGATGACGATCGGGCACGACAAATCGACCCCTAGCACAAACAAAAATATCGCCGCTGCTAATACTGAGCTTCGACGGAATCGCATGATCGAGGGATTTGATACGTCTAACGGACGGTTGCCAAGCTCTCTCGTGTAATGGAATTCAACGTCGCCGGGCGCTCAACGCCCAACGCTCAACGTCCCATGGCAGAGAACGCGTGCTCCGAGTTTCGGGGAGCGCAGTCGCCTGGCCCGCAGATCTCGGAGCCTCGCGGAGATCTCAGACTTCTGTTTCAGGTAGGGACGGATTTGATTCTTTCGCTCCCGCTCAGCTCACCGGGTGCTGGCGCCGGCTTGACCGTCTATGTCGCATCGCCCCGCTCGCTCCATTCCGAACCGTCCCATTAATTAGATGGAGGAAGGGGATTACGCTCCGGCTAGTGCATCCGTTCGTCCTCCCCTTCGTCATTAGATGTTGCCCCACGCTCTGGAGCTTTGGAGGCAAAGGGATTACGCTCCCGCTAGTGCATCCGTTCGTCCTCCCCTTCATCATTAGACGTTGCCCCACGCTCTGGAGCTTTGGAGGCAAGGGGATTACGCTCCCGCTAGTGCATCCGTTCGTCCTCCCCTTCATCATCAGATCTTGCCCCACGCTCTGGAGCTTTGGAGGCAAGGGGATTCGAACCCCTGACATCCAGCTTGCAAAGCTGGCGCTCTACCAACTGAGCTATGCCCCCGCCGAACACCGAACAGTTTCGCATGTTCGTGACTCATGTCGGAGCTGAAGATTGTAGATGGCGAATTGCAGATTGCAACGTGAGGTGGATCGGCTCGGCCCGTCACCCGTTGCGTTCCGGGTAGCGCAGGCGTCTCGCGTACTCATTTCGGCGTTTCGCCGAAACAAAATTGGGATCAGCCCAATCGATCTGCTGCTCCGCGAGACTTGGAACTAAACACGCGGGACGCCTGCGCTACCCAAGCCAAATCGGACGCGGGAGCGTGCATCCCTCCAGCCGAATCTTTCGCGCTGCACCTTTTCCTGGTTCCTGGGTTCCTAATTCAATTGATTTAGAGGACTCAGTACCAAGTGCCGAGCCCGTCCTCGGCTTCAACCACGACCACATCATATTTCTCGAGCATCGGAACAAGA
>JBJMXE010000062.1:0-27118 GCA_045809745.1 Chthoniobacterales bacterium
AACGTAGTAGGGCGTCGATGTTCTCGCGAAGCGCTGCCACACCGCAAAACCGGGATGTTGCCACAGTCCGTTCACGATCACGCGATCATAGTTGCCGCCGTTGTCAGCCAGCCATTTGCTCAAGTTAGCCGAATATCGGTAACTCGTTAGTCCAGATCCGGTCGGATGAACGCGAACATCGATCGAACGGAGCCATACCGCGGATGGCGGGTCCACGGCAACGATCTCTACGTCGTGGCCGCGCTTTATTAGGCCGCGGCTTAGAGCAAGCATTGCAGGAGCGACCCCGCCGACGCTCGGGTCCAACGTCGGGATGACCTGCAGGATCCTCACCGGTTAAATCACGAAACCCTTGGTTCGGTGGAAGTAGGCGTAATTCGCATCCAGCTTCTTCACTGGCCGCGCCGGAACTCCGCCATAGAGCTGGTGCGTTTCACTGAAACTGCGGTTCAGCAACGACTTGGCGCCGAGCACCGAATAATCCGGCAGCGCGCTGCCGGGCAACAAGACTGAGTTCGTCCCCACGAAACAATACTCTCCAATCCGCACCGGCGCCGAGCTCTGACGATTGCGTTCGAGATCGATGCTATGTGTCAAAATCTGCGACTGAAACCCGGCCATCGTGGTAAACCGACCGATCACTACTGAATTGGTGCAATCAATCAGATGGCGGTGAGTAATGGCGGAATGTTCCTCCAGGATCAATTCTGGTCGACGATCGGTCTCTTCCGCGAAGTGTGCGGAGCCGCCGAGCGGGAAACCAGTGATCCAATTACCTCTGCCGATCTGGGCGTGCGCCTTCAGGTGCAACCGATCAAGACCCTTGCAGACAGTGAAGTGGCCAATCTGAGTTCCCTCTTCCATGACCAGATGCGTTGGAGAAAGCCAGCACAGCCCCAGGCGGCATGAGGGATGTATTTCATAGCCAAACTGCGACTGCAGGAATGAGCGGCGAACCGACCATGGCAAGAAGACGCTGAGCAACTGTAACAGAAGGTTCATACCGATGCTCCTAACTTCCGGTAAATCGCGGCGTACTCGTCGATCATGCGGCTCGTCGAAAACCGGCGCGCGTTCGACAGACTTTTCTCCGCCCATCTGCTCCGCTCGGCTGGATTCATCAGTCGCAGAAGATCGGCCGCGAACCCGGCTTCGTCTTCGACCGGATGCAGCAATGCAGCGTCGCCACCGACTTCGGGCAGCGGACCGGAATTTGAGCTGATGACAGGGCAGCCGCAGGCCTGCGCCTCGATAACCGGCCAACCGAAGCCTTCGAATCGCGACGGATACACCAGCGCGAGGGCCTTATTATATAGAGCCTCCAGCAGCTCGTTACTCAGATTACTGACTTGCACGACCCGATCGCCAATTCCGAGACGGGTGGCGAGCTGCTTCAGATCGCGGCTTAACGGTTCGCCGGCAAACACGATTTGACCTTTCCATTGTTCTTGAATGGTCGCGATGATCCGAAGGACGGCATCGCGGTTTTTGCGTCTAAGGTTCGATCCGACATGTAGTGCAAACGGCTGGGCAAGATCGAGTGATGGCAATTCGGCCAGCCGCGATGTCGCTTCCGAATCTGAAATCGGGTGATATGGATAACTTAGGCCTAACGGAACCATATTCACCCATTGGCCCGAATTATCTTCGCCTAACAATCGATTCGCGTCAGTGGCCGTGGCCTCGGAATCGCAGACGATCGCTTCGGCTTTTCGCAAGCCGATCAAAATCCATCTCTGCAGGAGCCGGCCGGCGAATGTCGCCGGACAATCGGTCTCTTCTCCCAACCCGCCCCGAACGGCCAGCAGATCGTGACAGGTAACAACGACTGGGGCCGGGCGACATTTATTCACATAGACAGCGTTGGAGTGATCGCAAATATGAACAAGCGGCTGCTCGGTCGTCCGGATTCTCTTTCGGAGCTGATACGGAAAAAACAAATATTTGTCGATATAACCGAGCCACTTTTGAATGAACTGGCCAAAAAGCCGGACGTTTCCGAGGACCGGTTGCGGCACGACCAATTCCGCTTTGATGCCGCGCCCTGTCAGCCCCTCGAGCATCATCGCGCCGAAGCGCCGCATGCTTTGCTGTTGGTCGAGGGCGTAATTACCGAGCAACAGAACCATTGTCTTGCTCGTGTAGCGGTGCAGCACCGTGCAGGCGTTCGGCGTAAGCAGACCGACCCCGGACGCGCTTCACCGAAGCCTTCTCGGGGGCAGATGGCGGCGCCTCCGGAGTCATATCATCCTGCCGCATCGCTGCGACTGCGAGACCGGTTACGAAAACTGCGAACCCGAGAATTGTTGGCTGTCCAAGCTGACCATTCAGTAGCGGCAAACAGCTGGAGCTGAAAAGAAGCAGAGGCAGTACATTTCCCGCCAGAATCGACCTGATCGCTAGCCAGCCGATGCGCCCGACGAAGCAGAGCCGCCACAGAAGGAAAGCAATACCCAGGAGCGGTCCGTTCTCGAGGATGATACGCGGCCACTCGCCCTCCATCAGAAGAAAGCCACTCTGGCCGACAAGTAACTTGGCACCGGCGTTTGTCCCTACGCCCAAGCCCCAGCCTAGAGCGGGCGCTCTCGGAATTACGAGCCATGCGTCTTGGAACGTTGAGAGCGAACGCGAGATAAGATCCTGCGGAATGGATTGCTCGGTCGCTTCGGCAACTTCGGAAAATCGAGTTGATAACACCTCTGCGCCTTCGCGGAAGATGGGGGTTCGGCTAACGATGAGTCCCAGCACGACAACCGCGAGCAGGATCTGGCCAAACCGATTCAGCACCTTGGGCCTGAGAAACACTACCAACAACAACGAACCAACGACTACGGCACAAGCGCCAACAACCGATCGGCTGCCCGAAACCGAGATGCCGATAATCAGCGCGGCGCCGGCAAGCACTAATACCCATTTCTTATACACACCGGGATTCAGCAGTGCCCAAACGATGTAACCGGTGGCCAGGGAAAAATAAGCGACCACGCCGATCACAAATGAAAATGGCCCGGCAGTTCGAACCTTTCCCATGGACGACATCAACATTTCGCCTTCGCCGCCGGCAGTCTTGTTAACGAACGCATCCGGACCCGCGCGAAACTGGGCCACCATCAAAACGGTTATGGGAATCAGCAGGATCAGCGTCCACCAGCCTATCCGTTTGATGTCATCGGCGGTGAACACCTGCCCGATGACGAACACCAGTGGCAGATGGAAAAAATTCGCATGAATCCCGTAAACCGTGACCGCGGTAATGTATTGCGGGGCTACGTAGTCCCACAATTGGAAGAAGGTGGCCATGGTGTCGAGACACGCGAGAATGACCAATGTGACGACCCACACGTTCCAGGGAAACACTCGAGCCCGGAATGACAGCAAGTAAATCGCAAGAACAACCGGGTCGCGGATGACCAAAAGCGGAGTCGATAGCTCCGGCACCACCCATTTTCGCAGCGCTCCTTCAATCAGAAGCAGCCAGAAGTACACCCAAATCAATCGTCGGATGTAGCGCCTGGGCTTCTCTGCCGGGTCGATTAAGCTCATTGGTGTATCAGCTCCCGGAGCGCGGCAACGACCTTCTCACCATAGGCGCGCCAGGTTAGCTCCCGGGCGCGGGTTTGCGCTGCAATACCCATGCCAGCGATCTGCTCGCGATTTGAGACAAACCAGGTAATCCGCTCTGCGATAGCCTCGGGCGACCGAACTGGAACCAAAAAACCGGTCTCCCCGTTCACGATCAGGTCGTCCGCCCCGGCATTGGCCGTAGCGATGACCGGCAGACCGCAGGCCATGGCTTCCTGCTGAACGAGGGCGCGTCCTTCCACGATCGAAGGCAAAACCAGCAGATCACAGCTTTGCATAAGGCTCAAAACTTCGGTGTGCGGGCGGGGCGGTTCGTAAACGAAATCGGCAAACTGCCGGTACCAGTTCAACGGACGCAATAACGAACCCATCACGATTAGTTCAATGGTTTTCGTATTGAGCAGCTTGATGGCGAGAAACAGGTCGGCCAGGCCTTTCCGCTGCGACATCGTACCGGCGAACAAAACCCGCAGCGGCCGGTAGGACATTTTTTCGGTAACAGCCGTGCCTAAATCCACGGTCGGCGAACCGAATGGCACAACCAAACACCGGCGGCCACCAAGTTCCTCCGGAGGCAATGAACTTCGCACAAATTCGCTTGGACAAATTACCAACTGCGCCAGCTCGAGTTCCCGAGTCTTCCGCGCGAGTTTCTGCTCCGAATCGCGAGTGGCTCCGAGGGTGGGCTCCCAGTCCGGATAGCGTTGTGCCTCTTCGCGAAGAAGCCTCTGACTGGTCTTCCAATACGCAATCGGCAGGTCATAGACGCGCCGAACATTCATGTCGCGAGCAACGGTGAACACCGCTTCCGCACAATCTTCATAAGCGTAAACCACTTTCAGGTCCTCGCCGTATGCACCTTTGCGCAAACACCGCGCAGCTTCTCGGTCAACGCCAGCCCAAACCTTATCGATGCTGGCCCAGCCGGTCTCATGTTCGGTTAGGCGACCGAGGCCGAAGGTCGAGGCAAGAAGGCGTACGCTTTCGCGAACTGGATGAATGTCGATTCTTTCGGCCGGCAATGGGTAATTTCGTCGAAGTTTGCCGCGGATGTGATCGCTCAGTGCCGGATACGAGGAGGTCGACCATCCGAGTGTGGTGACGAATCGACTTAACAGGCCTGCCTGTTCGAGCGCTTCCAAGACCGCGCGCACGTTCGCATTCCCAAATGGATGAACGAGCAGAACCATGGATTTATGTCAACGCCTCGTGGCGCAGGATACCACGATAAGACTCTGCATAAAAACTAAGAGGCACCATCTCGTTAGCCAAATCGCGCTTGGTAGCCGCCGCCCGGGCGGCATATTCATCAGCCGCCATACGCGAAGCTTTCTCCAACAACTGAGTCAAGCCAGCGACATCACCGGGCTCGCACATCAACGCCTGGGCTCCGCCTGCTTCGGGCAGGCCGCCATCCCGAGTAATGACACACGGCACTCCGAGGTTTCTTGCTTCCAGAGCAGTCAAGCCGAGATCTTCATTGGTGTGTGGCGGCACCACGATCCAACGGGCGTTCCGCATGTATTTCGCCTTAGTGGCATCGTCCACAAATCCGGGTCGCTCGACATTGGTGAGGCCCAGACTCTGCAGCTGTGATTCAATCGCGGGTCGCAAAGGTCCGTCGCCAATCAGAACGAGCGGCCATCGATCACGATCCAGATCAGCGCGGGCGTAGGCCTCGACCAGCGTCTCCAGGCCTTTGTTTGCGATCCACCGTGCGAGGAACACAAAGCCGCGGCGATCGTCAGGTGCCGTCCATCCTTCCGGGAGTTTCGATGTGGTCGGCACCTTGCGACTGTTTTTGCGCGGTTGCGAGCCCTCCCACGTTTTCCAGACAAAATTAGAGTTGTACCAACGCGCGTCTGCGAGCCGCGCCGCCATTCGCCACAAGAACCGGTGCAGTGTCCATTGCCGGGGCATGTAATTGTGAATCGTCAGTACGAGCGGTCGCCCGAATACCTTCGACAGGAACACGACATCGGGCGAAGCATTCTGAAGATGGACGATATCCGCCCATCGAATTGCTTCCGCGAGGCCCTTCCCAGCGCGGTCTACGAACAGGACCGGCTGGTTGGAAAGCATGTCACTGAATTCCCGCTGGAGAGAGAATCCTGCCACCTTCTTGAAGCAGATCTTTACCTCGAAGTCCGATTCCCGCTGCACCGCATCGGCGACCGCCAATACAAACGCTTCGATCCCGCCGTAGGTGCCCTGGCACGGACTAACGAGTAATAGCTTGTTCTGCTTCAATCAGGGTTCCGATTCGCAAAGCCTGCCCAATTTGTCGAGCGATAACAACCCAGGACGAGTTTTCCTTTTGCCAAATGCACAGACATTGAGCTCTGCGGTCCAGCTCGTCATCGCCAATATCACCAAGGAGTTCATCCGGCGAGACCAGCCAACAGGCCGGCGGCGGTTTGGCTGAATCCGCAAACCGGGCAATGATCCTGAGCTCATGCGCGGCGCAGGCCATGAACGAACCCGATTTAGTGCAGCTCAACTCGTTTTGGCCGAAAATACCGAACGACGCTGATGATAAGATTTCGGAGCATGATTGTTCGGACTGTGGGCCATGCTGCAGAAATCCACCGGATAAATTCAGGTTTTGAAGAAGGCCACGCTCTTCGGCTTGGGCGGCCATATCGGTCCCCTGTCCGACCGTAACGATTTTGGAGAGCCGCCCCGCTTCAGCAAGCATCGCGAGGCTCCGTTGCATCACTTCGAGGGCGCGAACCCTCGTCGGCAGCAATCCGAACAGCGCGGCGCAGCCACGTTCTCGCGGGATCTGCCCGGCGTCGACCCGAGCGATGTTTGAACCGACCGGAAGAACCTGAACTGAAGCAGCGGGGCAAAGGTTATTGAGATGTTCGGCCTGGCTCGCGGTGGTAGTAAAAACGGCGTCGCACACGTTAAGCAGCCGCTTCAATCCGCGACGATGAAGAAACTGCACGGCGAAGTTCTTGTTCGTGATCGGCCATATCGTCCAGATCTCGTGGAACATCACCACCAGCCGCCCGGCGCCGCATTTTCTCCAGTCTACCAGTGCGCGAAGCAAGTCGCGCGGGTAGCCTAACCGATCGAAACCGTAGGCACTATATTGAACAAACAGGGTCCCGTTCGCAATGGGAAGCTGATCGAGAATACCCCGATAATCGGAGCCAAGCTGCCTCACGTTCCATGGCGACCCAGCGAGCCTCTGAGGCTCAGCCGTAACAAGGGTGACTGGCCGCGTCAGATGCCACTGCCGCAGCAGTGCCGCTGTATGATCCGCCAGCCCACCGCGCCCCGGTGAAATCTCCGGAGTAATTATGAACAGCTCAGACGTCACGTTGGTGCAATTCTGAAAAAAGATCCGCCACCTGCCGCGCCAACACATTCCAATCAGCATTGGAATCGTACCAATGCTTCGCCGCATTGGTTCTCGCCTGAATCTCAGCGTCGGAAATTTTACCGACCTCCTCGGGAGCAACACTCCACGACAGCGGCTCAGAATTTCTTTCAGCTTTCGCGATCACGGCGCATCGATGAGCAAGGAATGCCATCAAACTTGAAGATTTACTCCACGTCGCCGCGTCCGCGGGGCTCAGGGCGAATTCCGCCGTGGAAAGTAACTCCGAGATGCGTTCCGGCGGAAGTTCGCCGTGCACAATCACATGCCCGGTTAGGCCGAGCGACGCAATCACCGCGTTTGCGCGGGCATCAAATTTTGAGTCCTGGACGCCGATGACATGGAGCTTCGTCAGTAATCCGTTCCGCTGCCATGTTTGTAACTCGTTCGCGAATCTTTCGAGTGTCTGCCATCGCCCGTAAGGCAATCCGAAGACTACAAACTCGGTACGGATTCGTTTGGCTTGGAAATTCTGCACCGGCCGAATATTTGAAGACACGGGCAAACAACGAATGTCTTTCACGTCCGGGAATTTTTTTAGAGCGCGTACGTGGTCCTGACTATTGGTGACCACCACGTTGGCAAGCTTGGCGAGTTTCGCCGCCACTCTGCGGCTACATAGATTCACCCAGTAATGGCGATTGGTTACCGGCAATGAAGCAGGCAATTCATGAAAAAATATGACGAGGCGCGAATTGGGCGACTTGGTTTTCCACCTTCGCAACGCCGCGGGCAATCCAACAGGACAACCGAAGCGCTGAAATCCGCGACCGGCATAATGAAGCAAAACGTCAGCGCCGGCTGCGCCATCCAATGCCTCCTCGAGCGTGCGCCAATTACCGTTGAACGCCGTGACGTTGACCGATGCTGCGGCATCGGGTGGCTGCCGATCATCGACAACCAGGAAACGGTGCCATGATGTGTCTCCCGGCCAATCTCTGTCTAACAACCAGCTAAAGGTTCCGATTCCGCAAATCTGGGGCGGAAGACGAGTCGTAATGATGACCAGTGGCCGGCTTTGCATCAATGGCGGAACGTGTAGTAATTGACCGGAATGTCCCACGTACTGTCGATTCGTTTCCACCGACAGGTACATCCCGTTCTTCGACATGTCGCCCAATCTTTCCACTAGCGATTTCATGCAAGAAATACGCCTGAGCGTCGCTTTGGTGACTAGAAACCGGCCGGAAAGCCTGGCCCGTACCTTAGCTTCTCTCCGGGCGCAGGCGGTTCAGCCATGGGAAGTTGTCATATCTGACGACTCCGACGATCAGCAGGCCGCCGCTGTTCGACGAATCGCCGAAACCAACGATTGCCAGTATCAGGTTGGGCCTCGCCGCGGCCTGTATGCCAATCGCAATCAGGTGGCACTTGCCTGCCGTGGCACGCACCTCCGGACAATGGACGACGACCACGAGTTTCCGCCTGATCACGTTCGGACGTGCCTCGCGGCGATCGAAAACGATGCGCGCGCAGTTTGGATCATTGGCGAGTTCCTACCCAACCAGGTCAGGGAAACACCGCCGGAATGTCCGGGACAACTGCAGCCCCGCGGCTTTTCGATGGCCCCGCCAGACCCGGATAACTGTTGGGCAATTTCCGATGGCGCCGCGATTTATCCCCGGGAGATTTTTGACCGCGGATTGCGATTCACTGAAGCGTTCCGGTTCGGAGCGCCATACCTGGAGTTTGGTAGCCGCCTGCATTTCCTCGGTTATCGCATTCGTCAATTGCGATCCACCTACGTCATCCATCACTACGAGGCATCCAAAAGATCTCTGAGCGATCCTCAAGGAGAGATGGCCGCGGAGATTTTCGCAATGCTCTGCCATTCGTTTGTGTATCAGCCAACGATCACAAACAAGATACTGTCGCTCGGCCAGATCGCGCTCGTGATGGCGCGCAGTCCCGCGATGGCTGCTTCGGCACTGCGGATGGCAATCCGCGAGTATCAAGCACAGCGTCGTGACATCTCAGTCCAGTCAAAGGCTACCGAGATCCGTTAGGGCCGAGCGATAATACTCGGCCGTATCGCTGCTGATCTTCGGCCAGCGGTACCGCTGCGCGGTTTCGATACTCGCGCGTTGAAGTTGCTGATACTCTGCCGGACCGAGCCCAAGCGTTCTGACGAGTGCGTTTGCGAACTCTTCCACATTCCCTGTCGTAACCAGCAATTCGCGAAAGTCGCGCAAGATGTCGCGTGGTCCGCCGTGATTGAATGCCACCGTTGGAATGCCGGCGGCAAGCTGCTCCAGGACGGCGAGTCCAAAACCTTCCACGTAGCTCGGAAAGGCGCCCACGGTGCAATCGGCAAGCAGATTCGGCAGATCGTCAGGGGTGAATTCTGAGATCGATTCGATTGAATCAGCCACGTCATCACCGACATCGCTGAGCACTGTTTCAGCCGAGACCATTGTGCCCAGAAAACGGAACTTCGCTTCAGGGACCTGTTGCCGAACCCGACGAATGATCTCACCCCAAACCTTCGATCCTTTTCGTGGTGCCCACATCCCCACGAAGCTGATTCGTTTGGCTTGAAGACGGCCGTTCGAGTGTGAAATGGTGGACGAGAGCGCATCGTATTGTTCGTCGGTCAGACCGTAGGGCTCGACCAAAACCGGCGCGTTTAGCCGGCCGTCCCGCCGGAGGAACTCCGCTTCTTCTGTATTTGGAACATTAATCAGATCAGCCTGCCGCAGCGCCGAATCAGAAACCGCGATGACCCGCCGATTGACGGCGCCGTAGAATAGTCGGCCTGCAACACTGCCCTGGTTCATCCCTGGCCATCGGGTGTGCACGCTCTTTTCAAATTCGTCGTACAATCTATGAGAGCCGACAGAACGTGCGACCAACAGCCCGGTGAAGTTCAGCCCGGCCTTGCCTGTCTTGATCGAACCGATCAACGCGTCGATCACATCGAATCGGCCGCGATGCTTGCGAACAAATGCTGCTGCTCGGATCGGAAACAGCAGCCGCCTAACCGCAAATTCCCGTGAAGACCGGTGACCAGATGGGAACGCTTCCGAGAAGGTAAAGCGCTCCACCTCATGACCAGCCGCTCGCCACTGGTCGGCCAATTCCATGTAAATGCGCGCGGCGCCCAAATGCCGGTTCCACTCCAGGTTCAGTATGATCAGGATGCGAAGCTGCTTCGATACGGGATCCACGTTGGCAGACGACATGGTTAGAGATTCAGCCAAAACTTGTGACGAACCGGATCCACGTAATGACGCAGGATGATATCGGGGCCGGCATAACGATCCGGATAAACAAACTGATCATCCAGTTGCAGCACGTACTTCAT
Source organism: Chthoniobacterales bacterium (assembly GCA_045809745.1). Lineage (GTDB taxonomy): Bacteria > Verrucomicrobiota > Verrucomicrobiia > Chthoniobacterales > UBA10450 > DATFCK01. The sequence goes on from JBJMXE010000062.1 coordinate 10,275, forward strand.
CGGATCAAGAGGCTTCGCCCCGTTCGCGTGCATGGCAATGTGAGTCAGCGTCTGGTTGGTGAAGAAGGTGGGTTCCCCGGCGAGTGAGCTGAGCCTCTCGATGCTGCTCGACCAATCGAGCGGCCGCCGCAGAAGAAGCACACCGGTGTTTACCGGCTCGCTCGCTTCATTATCGGTTCGCAGCAGGCGCGAGTCTCCGGCGAAGCCGCAATCCTGGAGGTAATGGGCAGGCACCTCGGTTTGGTTAACCAGGGTTTCCAACTCCGGAGCAGCCGGAAAGAAGAGGACGTCGGAGTCGACATAAAGAGCGGGCTTTTGCCGCGGCAGTGACATGATCAGGGCGAGCTGTTTGCCCGTAGGATGATCGCGGAAGTAGGGTACCACGGATTGTGGTACGCTGGCCGGAGGTGGCGGCAGCTGTTCCACGTGAACGCATGGATCCACTCGATATAGGAGGTCCATAGTTGTCTTAGTGTGGCTGCCGTCTGAAACCACGACGAACCGCGACGGCCGACCCGCGCACTTCAGAAACGAACGGATCGATGCAACCTGTTCGGCGACACGGCGTTCACTTGAATAAGCAAAAACCTCCATTGGAATTTCGCGGTCGGGCGAGATTTTCCGGCTAACGGTCACTGGTAAAAGCGCTGTGTAAGCCGCCTCTGCCAGCCGAGCCCTGACGCGCGCGAAATGGTAGCCGTAGTTCGGCATCCGCGTTAAGCCACTGCCGGCTGTTGATGACGAAAGCCGCGGAAACTGAGGAACAGATTGAGCAACACACTGGGGACGGCTGAGATCAGGTTGAAAAACAGAACGCTCCTGACCGAACTGAAATCAATGAAAGGAATCAGCGCGACTTGAGTAAGCAGCGTTCCGGGAATGTAGAGCCACGATCCGGAGATCCAGCCTTTCGCTGAATTGAGCCCCCAGATAGCACCGGCGACGGCGTTCAGAACCGCACCAGCAACCATAAGAACAAGCTCGCTGCTCAAATGCTGGTAATTATTGCCCAGGACGAACAAGAACTGCCTTGGAAAAAATGCGGCGAGACAGACAACGAAAATGCCGAACCCGGTAACACCACCGACCACGGCGGCGTAAAGCAGCCTGAGTTTGGCCCGTTGATGACAGCGAGCGAATGCAGGGATGAAGACATTCGCGAGCAGGTTGCTGAGCACTGCAAAAATCATAGCGAGACGCCCAAGCGCGCCCACTTCCGCCACTGCGCTTACTCGATTAGCGAATATGCTAATCAGGAACACCGTGATCTGTCCCTGGAAACAGTAGAAGATCGCATTCGGTGCGAGTTTACGGATAAATCGCACGATCACCCGTCGATCTTCCTCGTCAGCGGCAGCGTGCAAGTCGACGACGCCGGTGGTGTATTGGCGGAGCATCAGAAACTGGACAAAGAAAGCGATCACCGCTACGGCGATCGCCACAGCGGCATTCAGAAAGGCGAGTAGCACCAGCAGGCCGATGAGCCGCAGTGTTGCCGCAGAGAAATCGATGAGCTGAATCCGGCCAATATCGGATCGCAGTCGCGGCACAACACTGAGCACGCCCGAGGACAACTGTGGCAGCAAGCCGAGCACAACCAGCGCGATGAGCAGCCCGGTGTAAGCCAGACCGGCTCCATTTCGGGCCAGCAACAAATAAAGAACGGGCACAACGCAAATAACAGCGGCGATGGCCAGCTGTTTGCGCAGGTGTAAGCCGGTGTTGATCAATTCACCGAATCGGCGCCGATCCTGCCAAACATGACCGCCGATCGATATGACGCCCGTGCTAATCCCAATGTCGGCCAGGAGGTTCAGCGTGCCCTGCATCGTATTGGCGATGGTGAAGTAGGCGTACTCCTGCTGCGTTAACGAGCGAATCACCAAGATGCCGCTGAGAAATCCGATGACCTGAACAATGCCCTGGACCACGGCCACGTTCCCGATGATCCGGACGTGATAGAATGCGCGCCGCATAACTGGCGCGAAACCCGCGCCCATGACGGAAGATGAGACGGGACCGGGATTCATAATCAGCTAGTCAGTTGAGCAGATGAGCTGGCGAAGTGCCATCTGAGACAGAGTCGCTCGCTCAATGCGGCGCAGCATCTGTTGTGAGAGCGCGCGGCCTAACCTCGACCGCAAAGCACTACAGCCTGGTGGGCTGGTTAAAGTGCGGGCCCGGATCGAAAGCTTCGCGTTCACCTTCGCCAGTAGCGGTCGGGGTGTTGTAATACTCCGAGTATTGATAGTAGTAGTACTCGGGCAGCGAAGTATCGACGAAGTTCAGGATCACTCCGGGCACGTTGACCTGACGGCTATAGAGAAGATCCAGCGCCTTCCTGGTAAGACGCGCAGAAGTGTAGGCCAGCCGTACCACAAAGATGGTGGCATCAATCTTTGGCGCCAAGCTCGTGGTATCGTCAGCAGCAAGGACCGGCGAGCTGTCGATCACGATGTAATCGTAGTGATTGTAAATATCCTGCAGAAGCGCGTCGGTTGAATCTCTCAACAAATGCTCACTAGGCTGAGCCAAAGTCTTGCCTCGTGGCAGCAGAAATAAACTCGGCACATGCGTCGGCACGACGACCTCGCGCCAATTCACTTCCTGTTTGAGCACTTCGGCGAACCCGATCTTAGACGAAACGCCAAACGCTTCGCGCAGAGCACCGCGGCGCAGATCGCAGTCGATTAGCAAAGTCCGGGCGCCGGAAAGCGCCATGGTGATTGCCAGGTTGGCGGAAACAGTGGATTTACCCTCGTTAGGAACCGCACTGGTGATGAGGAAGGTTTTCGGCCGGACGCCTTCGCACGGCATGAAGAAGATTGAGGACCGGACGTTCCGATAGGATTCGGCGAACACATGACGGGCATCGTCAGGCTGCAACAAGGTAACATCTCCTTTAACCCGTTCTTTCGGGATCTGACCCAGCACGTTCTCGGTAAAGTGATGCTGAAATTCCCCAATCGAAGCCATTCTATCGTCGATGCGGTCGAGCAGGATCAGAATAAGGATGCCGGCGAAAGCACCGCAGCCGAGTCCGAGCAACAAGCTCTTGATTAATCCCGGGCGAACCGACATCGGAGCACTGGCCGCTTCCATGATACCAACTTGATCGCCGCTATCGACGACCTGCGAAACGTCGATTTCCTTAAGGTTGTTAGTCAGCCGATCATACAACAGTTTCAACCGATCGACTTTGCCTTTGACGCGATTGAACTGCGCCAACCGTTGGCTCAGGTCGAGCGCCTTGGCCTCCCATTCCTTAATATTCGACTGCAGGTTCTCCATCTGTTTGCCGATGGATTTCCGGCGGGTGTCGAGTTTCTCGACCGTGTCATTTCGATAGAGCTCGATCAGGCGTTCCTGCTTCGTGATCTCGTCGTTGAGCTTGAGAATTTTAGGATGTTTCGGCCGAAGATCCTTGGCCAACGTGTCGCGCTCGGCTTTCAGTAACTGCACCTGCTGTTTCGCGCGCAGATAATCCGCCTCCGGTCCAACATCGGAGAATGGCAATCCTTTGTCCTCATTTGCTGCTCCTTCGGTCGATGCTTCGCCAGCACCTCCGCTCTTATTCTGAGCACGGTCAAGATTTTGATCGAGGTCTAGTAAATTTAGGAGGTCGTACTCGGTTTTCAGTCCGGCATATTCGCGGTTCAGTCGAACCAGATAGGCGGCGGCGCTGTTTCCTTCTTCCTGAATGAAGCCGATATTGTTTTGCTTCTGGAACTCCAGCATTTCATCCTCAGCCATCCGAAGGTCTTTCTCGGTCTGAATTAATTGCTCGGTGATGCCGCTGATCACAGAGTGCCCCTGCTCTTCCCGGCGACCTTTCTTGAAATCCAGATACTTCTGCATCACCGCGTTCAGATATGCCTGCGTGTATTCAGGCGCGGGACCGATCGCCGAAAGCTCGAAAATCGATGTGCGCGGCTTCTGAACGACCGTTAGAGTGACCTTAACCGGCGGTAACTCCGGATGAGCGGAACGCACCAGAGCTTCGGCTTCGCGCTTCACTTCCGTGCTCTGCATCAGTTGAATCTGAGTGCCGTAGAAATTGATCTGGTCTTCGCTGTATGCGACGCCCTGGGCGATGTTCAGTTTACCGGAAAGCATCATCTTGCTGGCCGAATAAAACTGCGGCGGCGTCTGATAACTGAGGAATGCCTCAACGAATAATCCCAGGCAGATCGTCAGAACCGGTATCCACCACCGCCTTAGCAACAGCGTCTTGTAGCGGTGAAGCCGGGTAATGAAAGAGTTGGCCCAGGAACCGGGCGTAGATTTTTCGCCAAAAGCCGATTGCATACTCACATGTTGATCAGGCGCTGCGGGACGTAGATCTGATCGTCAGGCTGCAACGCCATGTCTTCTTCGGTGTGGCCTTCTTCGATGACCCGTTTCAGGTCCACGGTGAAATCCTGGCCATTCTTGCGGGTAACTTTTACCTTCCGTTTGTTCGCGAAATCCCCGAATCCCCCGGCCCGGATTACCGCTTTGCTGACGGTATAAGTTTCGTCAGCAGGAATCTCCTGCGGGCCTTGTCCGCGAACGGATCCATAGACGTAGATACGACCACGCGATTTCTCGCTGACGCGGTCCACGGCCAGGATCACGGTGGCGTGATAGTAGTATTCCCGCTCCAGTAAACCTTTGATGCTGTAAGCCAGTTCCTTGCAGGTCCGTCCCTGGGCCGGCACGAGCCCGACATACGGCACCTCAAGTTCCCCGTTGTCGTTCACCCGCAGGCGCTGTGAATCGTTGTCACGATCTTCAACCACCCGAAAGCTGATGTAGTCGTTTGAGCCGAGGTGCTTCTTATCGTCGAGGACGGCCATCGAGTTGGTCCGCAGGACGGTGTTGTTAGTGGTGAGCGGCAGATCCGACGAAGGAGTTTTCTCCATCGGTGGAACTGGAAGCGGCGGCGAAGCGCTCTCTTGCGGGAATCGTTGGCCGAAGCCTGCCGAAACCGTTAAGGCGAATATGACTGCATAAACCCCGATTCTCATTCCCTGTTCTTCATCCGCTTAGAAGCTATAAGTTCCGTCTAACGAAACGCGGTTCTGTTCGTAGTCGCGCAGAGGCACATCAGAATCTTTTTTGGTGTATTGGTAGCGCAATCCCAACGTGACATGCGGAGTCAGTTGATACCCAACGGTGAGGGCTCCGCCGTAGCGGTGCAGGTGCTCGTCGATGAAACCGCCGGATTCATTGGCGTCTTCGTAGAAGAACTCAGTGGAAAGCAAAGTGTTGCGGATGACGTTCCAGGAAATGGTGTGCCGAATATAGTTCAGCCTGATCGAGTTGGAATTCACGCCGAGTTGATTCTCGTGACCGGCACTGATGGTCTGCCGAATGAAGCTGTTTAATCGGTGGGTGAGCAGAAGGTTGACGTAGTAGTCCGATACGTCACTGAAATCGGCGACCAATCCCGCGCTGTCGAAATTGATCATCTGATAACCACCGGCAACTCGCAGCCGGAGGTTGTTGGTGATCTGGCTTTCCACGAAAGCGCCGACCGAGTAGTCGGTGGAATCGTTCAGCACGCTTTGATCATAATAATTGAAGACCGCGTATGACTCGAGACCGACATTCGTAGTCGAGCTCACCGCCAACTGAATTGTGCCGGTAAGCTCTTCCGCGTTTCGGTCGAGGTATTCGAAATCGCTGGTGGTCGAAATATAAGTGTAATGATCATAGCCAAGGGTCAGTACGATTTTGTTCAAGTCCCACAGCACTGACACGCCGCCGGTGTTTTGAAAGCGACCGTAATCAACGGTGTTGCTGAGCGCGGGTTCCGCGATCGGATCCTGTTGCAGTGACGGACGGTCATGAATATTAATCCGGAAATCGCCAACGAAGATATCGAAGGAAACCTGAGTGGCAGGCGAGATCAGAATACCGTTCGTGTTGTCTTCGGAGTGATCGAGATAGATGGAATAACCGATTCCGATATCCAGGGTCAGGGTGTTAATCTGGGTGATCGGCCAGATCGCGTTCAAGTTGACCTGCGGATGCAGGATGAAGTCGTCCTGCTTGTTATTCTCAGCGAAATTGATGTTGTCGTTGTACTCCACGCCCATGGTTGCGCTAACTCGAAACCGGACCGGGCCAACCAGCAAGTTGTAGGGCAATCGATCGATATCCTGCTGCCGGGCTTCGGAAGCGGCTTCTCCCGCGAGCGAAGGCCGGACGGCGTCCTGTGCGCGAACGCTAATCGCGCAGAGCATCGTTAAGGCGAAAAGAGCGACTCGCCCGAACGAGCAACGGAAACAGCGAAACGCAGCAAATGGGATCATAGGCGGGTTGGCGGGTAGGGTTAGCAGTTGCAGTACCAAAACGTTTTTCGACCGATGGGCATACGGATTCATGTGAAAAGTGCAACCTTTTCCTGTTTCGACGATGAAATGTTTTGGCTGGATGACTGACGGACGGTGGAGACACCCTTTTAACGCCACCTGAAACTTCGAGGCAAGCCAAATCGGGAAAGGATCAGCGCGTTCTGCGCAGTTCAGCGCCCTCTTTCAGTGATCGAAGGGCAGAAAGTTGGCCCGATCTAAGCTCATTATATATATCAGTATGGGTTGCCCCACCTGCACAAAGTCCGCAGGCGCAACCCTTTTCATCGTTCTGCTCGAGGCCGCGGCCGCTTTTTCTGCGCTCGCCGGCAATCCAGTGTCTGCCAGCCGGATGAATTGCGGAGCGCAGATCGAGTGCCTGACGCCAGATGGCCAGGTCGGCCGAATTTCCAAACTGCCGGTTCAAGATCCCACCGCGACCGCGCTAATTATGGAAGACGACACGGTCACGTGCGTTTTGCAGGAAGGCGAAACCAACTTTGTTATTGAGCTGCCGGAGACAGCCGTGCCGGATCGCTTCACATTTTTAAACGAGAACGGAAAAGCGCGCGGCGAATTGAAGATCTCGGTTTCGAATCAGCGCCTCGCACCAAATAGTTCAGACTGGAAAGAAGTGGAAGGCGTCATTCCATTCGCGCACAAACGTCTGTTCGGAGTATCGCTTCTTGGCATCGAGGCCAAATACGTTCGTCTTTCCTTCCGCGTCGATAAACAGACGCCGATTGCGTCATCGCAACCGATCAATCAACCATCCGATACCAAAAGCGTTGCAGCATCGGCAGCCGCAAGCAGTCCGTTTTCCACATCCGCATTTGATGAGGCACTGAACTCGAGGTTTAGCCGCGAACCAAGATCCAATCCCGTCTTGCTGGGCTGCATCGTCTCGTCAGTCGCGCCGCTGCGTTAAATCGAACTGATCTTCGGCAGGTTCCCGCGCACGGTTTTCAGAACGCCGCAGCCGAATTTCAAGCATTGCCTGAGCTTGTCCGACGATCTCGTTTCGCGGCTCCTCACCGGGTGATTCGTTTAGATCCTCGCGCTACCGATTGGAGCAGAGCACCGCCCGGATAATCAAGGAGCGGCGGTTTGCAGCCGCCGGATTGGATTGTTCGGCGGCTGGGAAGCCGCCATTCCTTGCATCGCCCACTAGCTACTTCGCCGCTTATCTCAATCGGCAACTCCAAAGTCTCAAAAATGTTTGTAACGGCCGGTGCTGCGCCGGCACAAAACCGATGGCGTAAACAGTATTTATAGTTTCTCGATTCATCCGGCCCGAATTGTTCACTCGTTAGTCCGAAAAGCCGAAGGGGCACAGAATTAGCTCCCCTCGCAAATTGCCTTAACAAGCATTTTTGCATGGGAGCAGCTACAGGGAAATCACGCCTATCCACAGCATCTACATCCATTTCAGATCATGAAACCGAGGAATTTGAAAAAGTTAATCCCGAGCAAACACAAACTCGGCCACTGCTGGTCTGCAATCAGCCGCAAGGCAGTGATTATCTTGCATACCTTGCCCGGGCTACGAACGATGCAGTTCGGGATTGGGATGTAACAAACGGCAGACTCTGCTGGCCTTGCGGCCTGCAGTCTTTGTTCGGCTACCCGACCGAGCCAAACGAAGTAACCATCCGGTTCTGGGATGAATGTCTCCATCCCGGTGATTACACAAAGGTCACGACCAGCATCACAGATGCATTCGCTTCCGGCGCCGAACACTGGAGCGGCGAATATCGTTTCCGTCGTCAGGACGGGAACTACCTTCACGTCCTTGAACGCGCCTTCATCCTGCGCGATGCGGACAGCCGTCCCACCCGATTTGTCGGATCGATGATGGACGTGACCGCGCGAAAGCAGCTGCACGATCAGCTGTCGCGTTCGCAAAAAATGGAAGCGTTCGGCCAGCTCGCAGGCGGCGTTGCTCACGACTTCAACAATTTCCTGACGGCGATTCTGGGTTACAGCGATCTCGTCCTTGATGAAACCGACGGCAAAGGCGTGGTAGCCAGTCACGTTGCCGAGATTCGCAAAGCAGCCGGACGGGCCTCCGCGCTGGCGAGTCAACTGCTGGCGTTCAGCCAAAGAAACGTGCTGGAGCCGCACGTTGTTGAGGTGAATTCCATTATCCTTAATCTCGAGCGGACGCTGCTCAGATTGTTAGGCGAAAACATCACGATCGTGTGTCACTTGCATCACGAAAAAGCAGGCGCGCACGTCAAGGTCGACGCCGGGCAACTGGCGCAAATTATTATCAACATGGCGGTGAACGCCCGCGACGCGATGCCGTCCGGAGGTCAGCTCACCCTGGAAACCGCCGCGGCGACTCTGTCGGATGGCCAGGTATTATGCGGCACTGAATATTTACCGGCTGGTGATTACGTCATGATCAGTGTGATCGACACCGGCGGGGGAATTACCGACGAAGTGAAAGGTCACTTGTTCGAGCCATTCTTCACCACCAAAAATCACGAGCGCAACAGCGGTCTCGGTCTGGCGACAAGTTATGGAATCGTCTGCCAAAGCGGAGGGCGCATTCGGGTTGAAAGCGCGCTCGGACGTGGAACAAAGGTTCAGATTTACCTGCCCAGAGTGCCGGCGCCGCCCGCACCTTCGTATCGGAAACCCAGCAGCAAACTTATGCCCACGGGGTCCGAATGCATCATGGTTGTGGAAGACGACGTCAGCGTTCGGCACATTTCCGTTCGGGTGTTGAAAAATCTTGGGTACGAAGTGATTGAAGCCGCCAGCTGCATTGATGCGCAGCGACTGTTTGAGCAGCGGAGCACTGGCAAGGTTCATCTGCTGGTGACAGATGTTGTTCTGCCGCACATGAGCGGTCGCGATTTCGCCGCGTGGCTGCGGACCGTAAGTCCTGAAACGAAGGTCGTGTTCGTTTCGGGCTACCTGGAAGAATCCCACAATGCCGGTGAGTTGGGGGATCCGGGCACATTCTTCCTGTCCAAACCATTTGATCCGGAGCAGCTGGCCACCACGATTCGACAGGCGCTCGATTCTTAGGCCGCGGACCGGAGCGGATTAGTGGGATGAGATGAGCTCGTCCCTCCCTGTGTTGTTCGCTCAGGAAATTCTTGAGCGTCCTCTTTTGACGACAAGCGCGAACGGTTCGTAGCACAAGCCTGCCATAGACCGCGCCAGCTGATGAAATTGCTCACTATCTTTCTGTCACTCGCCGTCGCATTGGCGGTTGAGACGCCCGGTGCGGCCGAGCAACCACTTCTCACGGGCGACGCAGCAATGACAGATTGGCGAACGGACGCGCCCGGAGTTCGACGCAAAATCATGGTGAAGGATCTGCCATTGCCAGGATCCAACATCTTGGCAATCAAACCACCCCGTGTGGCGAGCCGCCCCGAAGGAGCCGAGCCGCGCATCCTGCCGGGATTCACCATTCAGCTTTATGCCAGCGGTCTGAGCGATCCGCGCTTTCTCCTCACCGCGCCAAACGGCGATATTTTCGTGAGCGAAAGTAACGCGAATCAGATCAAAATTCTCCGAGAGGGCGATCACGGCGGAAAGTCGAATGGGACGCAGGTTTTTGCCCGAGAAAATCTCAATAGCCCGTTTGGATTGGCCTTCTATCCGCCCGGACCGAATCCGAAATTTCTCTACGTCGCTAACACCGACGCCATTGTCAGGATGCCGTATGAAAACGGCGACACGCGCGCTCGAGCACCAGTCGAGAAGGTCGCTTCTCTGTCAGCTGGGGCCGGGTTTCTCGGCGGAGGCGGACATTGGACCCGCGACATCGTCTTTTCGCCCGATGGCAGAAAGATGTACGTTTCGGTCGGCTCATACTCCAACAACTCCGACAATTCCCGGGAGGCGGATCGTGCGCGGATTTTCGAACTCAACCCGGACGGAAGTGATCGAAAGGTTTTCGCATGGGGAATCCGCAATGCGGTGGGTATCGCGTTCCGACCCGGGACTAACGAGCTGTGGATGAGCACGAACGAGCGCGATGAGCTCGGCGACAACCTTCCTCCGGACTACATCAGTCGAGTGCAGCCCGGCGGATTTTACGGCTGGCCGTGGTTCTACATCGGGAATCACCCCGATCCGAAGCACAAAGGAAAGCATCCGGACCTGGCCGGAAAAGTCCTCGTTCCTGATGTTCTGATCCAGCCGCATTCCGCGTCCTTGAATCTCTGTTTCTACCAGGGCAGTCAGTTTCCATCTGAATATCAGGGAGACATTTTTGCGGCCCTGCATGGATCGTGGAACCGCAATCGTCGCACCGGATACAAGATCATTCGGGTTCCCTTTAATCACGCTACGGGAAAGCCGGTAGGTGAATACCAGGATTTCGTCACCGGGTTTGTAACTCCTGATGGAGTGGTGTGGGGGCGGCCGGTAGGAATCACCGTAGCGAAAGACGGCGCTCTCCTCTTCAGCGAAGACGGGAATAACAGCATCTGGCGGATCGCTCACGACTGAATCGTTGCCGCCGCCGAACCACGGGTATATTGCACTGTGGTGGTGACTTTTAAGGATATCGACGCAGCCCGGCCGCGCATCAAAGGCGCTGTCTACTATTCCCCCTGCCCGCCTTCAATTCCGTTGAGCGGGATCACCGGGATGGAGATCTACTGCAAGCTCGATAACCTCCAGCGCACCGGCAGCTTTAAAGAAAGAGGTGCCCGGAACGCGCTCTCATTGTTGCCCCCGGATCAGCAGAAGCGCGGAGTGATCGCCGCATCGGCCGGAAATCACGCCCAGGCACTGGCTTACCAGGGAAAACTGTTAGGCGTTCCGGCCACAGTCGTGATGCCGAAGTTCGCTCCCCTCATCAAAGTGAGCAACTGTCAGAAGCTCGGAGCCCGTGTTGTTCTTCACGGCAAAGACTTCGCCGAAGCAAAAGCACACGCGCACGAAATCGGTGAGAAAGAGGGATTCGCATACATCGACGGTTACGATGATCCGGCGATCATTGCCGGACAGGGCACCATGGGAATCGAGATTATTGAGCAGGTGCCAGAGGTCGATGTGGTGGTGGTTCCGGTCGGGGGTGGAGGTCTCCTCGCGGGTGTGTCGTTGGCGGTGAAAACATTGAAACCGCAGGTGAAGGTGGTCGCGGTTGAGGCCGAAAATGTGGCCAGCTTTGCCGCAGCGCTTGAAGCCGGTAAACCAACGCGCACGGCGATGCATCCCACACTTGCGGATGGCCTGGCGATTCCGCAGGTCGGCGCGAATGCATTCGCGATTGCACAGCCGAATGTCGACCTCAACGTCACCGTGACAGAAGAACAAATCGCGATTTCTATTTTGCGAATCGTTGAACTCGAAAAGGGTGTGGTCGAAGGAGCCGCGGCGACGCCGTTGGCTGCGTGCCTTTCGGGCAAACTTAAACAGTTCGCCGGGAAGAAATGTGTGCTGTTGCTTTGCGGCGGTAACATCGATCCAAATGTGCTGAGTCGCGTGATTGAACGGGGCTTGGTGGCCGATGGCCGCCTGTGCCGCTTTGCCGCGGTGATCAGCGACCGGCCCGGTGGCCTGGCCGATTTGTCGACACAGATTGCGGCCAGCGGAGCGAGCATCAAACAAGTGGTTCACGACCGCGCCTTTGCCAGCAGCGACATCTCCGCGGTCCGGGTTCTGTGCACCGTGGAAACGCGGGATCGCGAGCATCTTGCCGAGCTGCGGGCACAACTGCGTAGTCACGGCGTCGAGACGCACGACTCTCAGTAACCCGCAGCCCACAGAGTTGATTGCCCGCTTGAAGCGACGGCGCGCTTCCATACCGTCAGTAGATGGAAGTACGGGAGCAAAAACGAGCACAATTCGCGACCCGCCACCTGGGTCCGAACCCGGAAGAAGTTGAGGCGATGCTGCGGGAGATCGGGTTTGACGATCTCGACGCCTTAATCGACGCCACGGTTCCGAAAAACATCCGGTTCGACCGCGACCTGGATCTACCGGAACCGAAATCCGAGGCCGAGGCACTGGCCGAATTACGATCGATTTCGAAGAAAAACCAGCTGGCAAAGTCGTTCATTGGCGCCGGTTACTCCGACTGCGTCACGCCGCCGGTGATTCAACGCAATGTCCTGGAGAATCCCGGCTGGTACACCGCCTACACTCCGTATCAAGCTGAAATCGCGCAGGGTCGTCTGGAAGCGCTTCTGAACTTCCAGACAATGATTACCGATCTCACTGCGATGGAGATTGCCAACGCATCAATGCTCGATGAGGCCACCTCGGCCGCGGAAGCAATGGCGTTATGCCACGCGGTGCTTCCTGGCAGAAATCGGTTTCTGGTCGCCGACCACTGTCACCCGCAGACAATCGAAGTCGTTCGCACCCGCGCTGAACCACTCGGTATCAGCCTAACCGTTGGTGATTATTCGGAGTTCAAAATTGATGAGTCCATTTTCGGCGTGCTAGTCCAATATCCGGCGACCGATGGGGCAATCTGCGACCTGGAGCAATTGGTTAGGCAAGCTCATGCCGCAGGAGCCCTGGTGGTGGTGGCGGCAGATATTCTGGCTCTTACCTTATTGAAACCACCGGGAGAATTGGGCGCCGACGTTGTGGTTGGCAGCACTCAACGGTTCGGCGTTCCTCTCGGCTTCGGCGGACCTCACGCTGCTTACTTCGCTACTCGCGACGCCCACAAACGTCACATGCCTGGCCGGTTAGTCGGGGTGTCGCACGACGCCGATGGCCGTCCGGCCTACCGATTGTCGCTTCAGACACGGGAGCAGCATATCCGCCGCGACAAAGCCACCAGCAACATCTGCACAGCGCAGGTTCTTCTCGCCGTTATGGCATCGATGTACGCGGTTTATCATGGACCGCGAGGGTTGCGAAGAATCGCCGAGCGTGTGCACGATTGTGCTGCCCGGATCGCCAGCGGTCTCGAGCAAATCGGTTTGCGCGTTCGCCACCAGAACTTCTTTGACACTGTCCGCGTCGACCTGAGTGAAGGAGGCGCCGCCGATTTCGTGGAGCGAGCGGCGCGATTGGGTTGCAATCTTCGGAGGCTTGGCACCGACTCGATAGGCATTTCCGTAGATGAAACGACCACCGAGACTGACGTCGAAACGCTGATGTCGTTATTCCGGGGGACGCACGTCCGGGATTTCGAAGACCAACAGTTGCGTGGGGACGCGTTCCGGCTTCCGGACTTCGCCGTTCGTACTTCTGATTATCTGCGGCACCCGATCTTCAACACCCACGATACCGAGACGGAGATGCTGCGGTACCTGAAGCGTCTCGAATCGCGGGACCTGTCGCTCTGCCATTCGATGATTCCGCTCGGTTCATGCACGATGAAACTGAACGCGACGGCGGAGATGTTCCCGATCTCCTGGCCGGAATTTGCGCGGCTGCATCCTTTCGCGCCGTCAGATCAAACACAGGGCTATGCCGAAATGTGCAGCCAACTCGAGCATTGGCTGGCAGAAATCACCGGATTCGCCTCTGTGTCGTTGCAACCTAACGCAGGGTCACAAGGCGAGTATGCCGGGCTGTTGGCGATTCGCGAATATCACCGGTTCCGCGGGGAAGCCGGACGCAATGTTTGTCTGATTCCGCAATCCGCCCACGGAACCAATCCGGCCAGCGCGGTCATGGCGGGATTCAAGGTTGTTCCGGTGGCGACTTTGAAAGACGGCGATATCGATTTGGCGGATCTCCGCGCCAAAGCGGATGTGCATGCCCGTGATCTGGCCGCGCTGATGGTCACTTACCCGAGCACGCACGGTGTGTTCGAAACATCGATCCGCGAACTCTGCGAAATCGTGCATACCCACGGAGGACAGGTGTATCTCGACGGCGCTAATATGAACGCGCAGGTCGGGTTGTGCCGGCCCGGCGACTACGGTGCCGATGTTTGCCATTTGAATTTGCACAAGACGTTTTGCATTCCCCACGGCGGAGGCGGGCCAGGGATGGGACCGATCGGCGTTGCGAAACATCTCATCCCGTTTCTGCCCGCGCACCCAACCCTGAACGATTCGCCGAGAAAAGATGGACGGGTAGGTCCGGTGGCGCAGGCGCCATTCGGCAGCGCGAGTATTCTGACAATATCCTGGATGTACATTCGAATGATGGGCGCGCCCGGCCTAACTGATGCAACCAGGATCGCCATTCTTAATGCGAATTATATCGCCAAACGGCTGGACCCGCACTTTCCGGTACTGTTTAAAGGCAAACGTGGTCTGGTCGCGCACGAATGCATCGTCGATCTGCGACAGTTCAAAAGCGCCGGAATTGAAGTCGAAGACGCAGCCAAACGATTGATCGATTACGGATTCCACGCGCCAACCGTTTCCTTCCCCGTCGCCGGAACAATGATGATCGAGCCGACGGAAAGCGAGGCAAAGCCGGAGCTTGATCGTTTCTGCGATGCCATGATTGCGATTCGATCCGAGATCGAAGCGATCGTTAACGGGAACATGGACAAGCAAAACAATCCGCTAAAGAAGGCGCCGCATACTGCGCGTCAGATCGCCTCCGACCAATGGGACCGGCCGTATTCGCGCGGACAGGCTGCTTTCCCGACCGCCTGGACAAGAGAATTCAAATTCTGGCCGCATGTTGCCCGAATTGATAACGTCTACGGCGATCGAAATTTGTTTTGTTCGTGTGTTCCGCTCGAACAGTTCGAGTAGCACCCGTCGATTCACAGCGTTACTGGTTAGTCCACTGCTCGGATCGGTCCAATAGATCCCGCACCTCGTCGTCGGTTGTTTGGGAGAAGTCCATGTAAAATTGGCCAACGGCATGGAAATGGTCCGGAGATATTGCGCAGATCGTCTCGTCCACTTCCTTCTCGAATTCACGACACGTTTCCGGCGCGCCCACGGGCACAGCCACCACAATCTTGGCGGCGCCACCCTGACGTAACGCGGGTACAGCCGCGCGCATCGTTGCGCCAGTTGCCAGCCCATCATCCACCAGAATGACTAACCGACCGCGAAGTTCGGGAGGTGGACGATTCTCACGGTAAAGCACTTCCCGGCGTTCCAATTCGAGCCGCTCCCGCTCGGTCGCTTCCTCGATCACGGCTGAAGCGTGGGGAAGAACGGCGATCACTTCTTCATTCAGTACACGCACTCCACCGGAAGCGATTGCACCAAGCGCGAGCTCCTCAAACCCAGGGACCCCGAGCTTTCGAACGATGAACACGTCGAGCTTAACCTTGAGATATCTGGCGATCTCATACGCCACCGGAACTCCGCCACGGGCCAAGCCGAGTACGATGACATCCGGGCGGCCAGCGTACTTTTGAAGTTGCAGCGCCAATCGCTGACCAGCTTCGTAGCGATCTGCGAAGGATCTGGCCATGTAGGGCAACTACTTCACGAATGCATATCTGCGTCGCGCCAACCTGGAGCAACTGCGCAGTCGTAAGCCGATGAAGGCCTCAGACGACCCGCTCAACTGCAATCCGTTAACGTAAATCTGGTTCGGCTAACCGCCGCTAAGCTTCGGAGGCAAGCTCAGGAGAAGCGGTGACGACACGGGTCGGCACGAGCCGCAACGCCGTGCCGGCTTCCTGGTGTTCCGCCGCCGCGCCATCCTCGTGATATTCGGCGTCCTGGTTCACCTGCCACAGATCATAAAGCCCGCTGTCAGCCAGAATATTTTCGACGCACAACATCGCCGTCATCATCGCGTGATCCTGATTGTTATACTTGTGCATGCCATTGCGTCCGACGAGGTGCAAATTCGGATAACGTGTCTCCAGTTCCTGCCGGACCGTGGCGACGTGAGTGGCATAATGGTCATCGTAAACCGGATACGCTTTCTTTTGCCTAACGACGCAGCCGTCCAGAACATCGCCTTCTCTGGCCAGGCCAATCTGGAACAATTCGCGCTTGGCCAAATCGAGCAATTCTTCGTCCTTGGAATCCCAAAGGCCATCGTGTTCGAAACAAAAGTATTCCAAGCCGTAGCATGCTTTGTCCGCATCCGGCACCATCTCGGGCGACCAGGAACGGAAATTTTGGATTCGGCCCACCTTAACGCTCGGGTCGTGGATGTAGATCCAGTTGTCATCGAATGCATCCCGGTTTTTCAGGATCAGCATGACCGTGATGAAATCACGATACTTCAGCGAGTCGGCCGCATGTCTGGCTCGCTCGGACACTTCAGGCCGGATACCGCGAACCAGTTCGCGCATCGGAGCAGACGAAATCACGTGTTCGGCTTCGATCGTTTGGAGGGCACCCTGGCGATCGTTAAAGCGAACTTCCCATCGCTCGTTAGTGGCGTCGTAGTCGAGGCCGACAACTTTGCACCCCATCTCGATCTTGCCGCCCATTTCGAGCGTCTTCTCCGCGCAACGTTCCCACATCATGCCAGGACCACGTCGCGGATAGCGAAACGAGTTGATCAGGCTCTTGATAACCTTCGAGCGATCTTTGGGCTGGCGCTTTGGCAACAATGCGTTCTTGATCGCGCTACCCAGAGAGAGGCCCTTGATTCGCTGAGCCGCCCAATCAGCTGAGATCTCTTTGC
>JBJMXE010000063.1:0-18639 GCA_045809745.1 Chthoniobacterales bacterium
CGTCGCGAGCACGATATCGGTAAGCTGGTTCAGCCGCTCTTTCTGTTCCTCGATCACGAGCTTGGAGTAACCAACAATGTCGATGAACAGGACATGCCCGATCTCGAATTGCGTTTCGTTCTGAACTTCCGACATGGGCATCTATTTCGGCGCCAGCGAGGCGACGATTTTCTCGAAGCGCGGATCGCCCCGGAGCGGGTCCCAATCCGCCTCGAGTTTAAGCGAACCGTAAGTTGGTCCGTTAGGCGCTGTGCTGACTCTTTGGAGAAAATTAATGGCGCGATTTGCATCACCAGCTTGGGCATAAATGCGGCCCAGCTTTTCCTGAATGAAGCGGCCGTTGACCGCGTCCTTGGAAGGGGGAAGCAGCTCGACAGCGCGTTCACCTTCGCGAACTGCATCGGCCGCTCGTCCAAGAGCGACGTCGATCTGACCGAGGACTATAAGTGCTCTGGCGTCCTCAGGGCTCTCTTGCGCAGCTGTCGCGGCGCGCTGGCGAGCGGCAAGGAATTCCGTGTTAGCTCGCGCCTTGTCTCCGAGTCCGCGAGCGATGATTCCGTGAGTCCATTCTCGCGGAAAAAAGAAGCCGTTATCATCGAATTCCGCCAACCCGGGAGTGTCTAATGCTTCCTGAGCCGCACGATAGTTTCGCTCGAAAAGCGCCAGAGCCAGGCGCGCGCTGATGAGATCGTTCGGATAAGCCGGGGCGCCGGCTTCGCCAGCCACAACGGCTTTCCACCGACTGAGGTCGGCTTTCCATGCCATGTCCACCCATGCGTGAAGAAGCGCAATTGAAAAATCAACCGGCTTCCATGCCAACGTACTATCGAGAGTTTTCGAAGCTTCGTCATAACGACGGACGATCATGTATGTCGTCGCCAGTTCGGGGATCAGTGCGGCGTTATGTGGATCCAATGCCAGCGACTGCTGGATGTGCTGAATCGACTCATCCCAGCGCCCCTGCCGCCGTTTGACCATTCCAATAAGGAACGGAGCGTATGCGTCATTAGGCGAGCTGCGTTCGGCTAAGGCAAACTCTGCCAAGGCCGGCTCGTAATCCAGAGACCCTCGATAATAGAGGAGTCCTCGGGTGAAATGGACTTCGCCGGCGTCGGGTTGAAGGCGCGCCGCGGCCTCGAGCGCTTTTTTCGCCAGATCAACATGAGCGGCACTACGGTCGTTCAGCCAAAACAAGTACAGATGGGTATTGGCAAGCCTGCACAACGCAGGAACGAACTCCGGATCGCGTGAGACGGCCTGATCCAAGAGCTCAACCTCACGTTTCGCGCCTTCGGCACCGCCAGTGCCGATGCTGCTCACGCGGTTCCGGTCGATTTCCAACGCTCGCAGGTACAGATCATAAGCCACCAAATCTTTCGTTGGCTTGGCCTCCACTACCGCTTCCTCTTTGGGGGAAAGTTTGGCCTGCAGCTGCTCCGCGATCGTTTTGGCAATCTCACTTTGAATGGCAAACACGTCCGCGAGATCGCGATCGTACGTTTGCGCCCAAAGATGTGCGTCATTGCGCGCGTCAATCAATTGAGCGTTGACGCGAATCTTGGCGGCTGCGCGTTGCACGCTGCCTTCCAGCACATGAGCGACGCCAAGTTGTTGTGCGATCTCGCGCAAGTTACGCGCTGCCTTGTCGCGATATTGCAATACGCTCGTCCGGCTGATCACTTTCAGATCAGCGACCTTTGCCAGGTCGGTGAGAATTTCGTCCTGAACGCCGTCGGCGAAGAAGGCGTTGGACTTGTCCTCACTCAGGTTTTCGAATGGCAGAACGGCGATCGATTTCTCCGGGATGTTTGCAGTGAGATCGTTAGCACGGCTGACAGGTTGCTCGCGCGCCGGCTGAGGTTTGCGACTGGTCCACCACCAGCCCATGCCGAGGATGAGTAGCAACGCGGCCGCCGCGGCCGCCCAAATCCATGGCCGAGGCGGCGCCGATGAAATCATTGGCTTAGATGGCGGAAAAGGCAGCTGCCGTTCCCATGGCAGCACGATCCGAAACAGCTCCATGGGAACAGAAATGTTTTTCAATTCCGTTGGGGCGAGTTTCTCAAACCGCGTCTCCACCGCATTGCGAAGCTGCCGTTCGACGTCCATGGAAACGCAAATCCCGCCCGCACCCGCCAGCGGTTCGATGCGCGAAGCGATGTTCACTCCGTCGCCATAGACATCGCCACCGCGATGCACGACGTCGCCAATGTGAATGCCGATCTTGATTTCGATGCGGCGATCGGGTGGAACATCGGCGTTGCGCTTGACCAGCGCCCGTTGAATCTCGATCGCGCACTGCGCTGCCTCCAACGCGCTATTGAACTCGACCAGGAACGCGTCCCCAATGGTTTTGATCTCGCTGCCGTTGAAGCGCGGAAAGATTTCGCGGAGCAGCTGCCGGTGTTCCTCCAACAATTCCTGGGCAAGTTTTTCGTCGCGCTGCGAGAGCGCGCTGTAGCCCACCATGTCGGTGAACATGATGGCCGCCAGCTTGCGTTGTTCGTCGGCGCTCATTTCAATTAGGAGACGGCCAGGCGACCGCAATCTTGTAAATATTGCGCCGCTTCAGGTCGGCGAAGCAACCGTTCATTCCAGTTTACTTGACCGCCTCTTTCGGCGCGAGCGAGGCGACGATTTTCTCGAAGCGCGGATCGCCGCGGAGCGGGTCCCAGAAGGGGAGCAGCTTAAGCACTCCATAACTTGTAATTAGCGATGCGCCGGGAGTGGTCACGGCTTTCGTTAGGTATTGAATGGCCGTGTCCCGCTCGCCTACCCATGCCGCGACCATGGCAAAATAAGCGAGCATGCGCTCCGCGTTGATCGAATCCTTGTCAGCGGGTAACAACTGGACCGCGCGACGTCCTTCCTCGAGCGCCACCTGTTTGTTTCCGAGGCCGGCGTCAATGAGAGCCAACACCATAAGCGCCGGACCGAAGTTTTGTTGTTTCTGAGCAATTTGTTCCTGGTCAACGCGGGCTGCGGTGAAGGCAGCATGAGACCGGTTTTCATCGTGCATCATCCGGGCAAGCAGGCCTTCGCCAAAATGCTGTCTGAGGAAAAACAAACCATCTCCCCAGCACACATAGTCCCCTACTGCGATTAGCGCCTGCTCCGCTTCGGAGGAGTCCTGGTCCGCCAGTGCAGAGATAAACCAGAGGTCGGCGACATCCGTCATAGTTGCGGGTTGATCAGTGCGAAGCCGAGCGATCGCCTCGTGTAATGGCCTGCCGTTTGCCATCCAGTTCAAATCAACCTGACCACGCTGACATTTCGTCGAAGCATCCGTTGGAACGATTTCAAGGGAACGATCCAGAATCTGCTTCTCCTCCGGATAACGGCGCAGGAAATCGTAGCTTAGCGCGAGTTGATTGAGCATGAATGTATTCCGTGGATCCAAAGCCACGGCCCGTTCCAAAACGGGCAATGCTTCTTCGTGTCGCCCCTGGCGACGAATGATGTAACTAGTCAGTTCGAACACCCTTGCGTCATTTGGCAACCCGCCGCTCGCGGCATCCAGTTCCGCTTTAGCCGCTTGGTAATCGCGCAATGCAAAATAGAAGTGATATGCACGGGCAATATGCGTTTCCGCGGAGTCGGGCCGCAACTCGGCGACCCGCTTCACAGCCGCTTCTGCAAGCGCAAGACGCTCTGGCGAATGATCCTGTAAAGCGTAGTAGCTATCATGGAAGTCAGCCAGCAAGCAGAGAGCTGGGTAGAACGATGGGTCCCGCTTTACGGCACTGTTCAGCAGCGCGATGGCCTGCAGATATTTCTTTTGTTGCGTCGTGCTGAAAGCCAGGTCAAGGCGTAAGTCCTTTGCCCGACTATATTCTTCAAAAGCAGTTAGATCGGCCGTAGGGCGTTGTTGAATCGCGGCTCTTTCGTTAGGCGATAAGGTGGCCTTCAGTTGATCGGCAATCGCTTTGGCGATTTCACTTTGAATTGCGAACACATCGGCGAGATCGCGATCGTAAGTTTGCGCCCATAAATGCGCATCGTTGCGGGCGTCGATCAACTGCGCGTTTACTCTGACTTTGTTCGCGGCGCGTTGTACGCTGCCTTCGACCAAATGGGCCACGCCGAGTTGCTGCGCGATTTCACGCAGGTTGCGCTTCGTGTCGGTCTTGTATTGCATTACCGAGGTGCGGCTAATCACCTTCAGGTCGGCGATTTTCGAGAGGTCGGTCAAAATTTCGTCCTGCACGCCGTCCGTAAAAAAGGCGTTGTCCGGATCGCGACTCAAGTTTTCGAAAGGCAAAACCGCGATGCTTTTTGCCGGCACGGAGCCGGGCTGAGCACTTGTCGCCATAGCCGGTGGGCTCACCGCGGTCGAGTTCGTTAGGGGCCCCGAACGCCGCGACATCAGCAACGCGCCAGCAGCCAGCGCAGCGATAATGATGCCGGCAACCGCGGCCACAACCCAGCGCTTGTTAGATCTCTCGCGGACGACCAGGCTTGCCGATTTATGTCGCGCCTGAAGAAACTTCTGCGGGACCCGAGGATTGCCCAGCTCATCAGTATAAAGATTAACGACCGAAACGCGCGCCCCGTGTTTCACTTCAATTTCGCCAAGGTTGTGGATTCGATTCTTCCACTCCCCGAGCTGTTCCAGATCTTCGGCAACATGTTTGGAAAGCAGGATGTGGCCGGCATCCCCACAATCCATTACCCGCTGCGCGATATTGATACCGGCACCGGCAATATTGGCCCGGCCACTGACATCAATCACGCCGCTGACCGCGCCGCTATGCACACCCATCCGAAGTTGCAGCTCGGGATGCGCCTGGGCCCCGCCGCTGATTTCGAGCGCGCATTTCACCGGCGCTTCCGGCGTGTTGTAAAACACCAGCGCCATGCCGTCCCCGGTAGGGATTGTGATTAACCGGTGACTTGTCTCCGCTTTCCGAAACTGTTCGGTCTCGCGGACAACTCGATTCAGCAGTTCGAGCAAATTCTTCTGCTCGTTAATCAGGAGCTTGGAATAACCGACGATGTCGACAAAGAGCACATACGCGATCTCGAGCTCGATTTCCTTTTTTTCCTCAGACATCGGCTAAACGAGTTTAGACGGCTGAGGCCGACCGTCACGAATGTTTTGGCCAGGCAGGCAACGGCTCCGCATTATTGCTTCGGCGCCAGGGAACTCACGATTCTCTCGAAGCGCGGGTCGCCGCGCAGCGGATCCCAGTAGGGGTGAAGTTTGAGTTCGCCGTAGTTTATGAAACTTGGGTTCTGGGTCCCGATCGTTAGTTGTTCCATGGCCAGATCTTTTTCGCCCGCCCAGGCGCAAGTAATCGCAAAGAATTCGATCATGTGGGCTCCGTTGATAGAGTCTTTGGTGACCGGCAGAAGCTCGAGGGCGCGACGGCCTTCGCGCAATGCATCTTCCTTTTTCCCAAGCGCGGCGTCGATCAAACCGAGAACACAAAGACCCGGTCCATAATCAGGTTGTTCGCGAACTAATTTTTGCTGCTGCGTTCGTGCTTCGGAGAACGCAGCCTCAGCCGCGACGTGGTCGTTTTGAGCACGGGCGACCAACCCTCGAGCGAAAGCGGAACTTAAATGAACGGCATCGATTTGGATCGGATTATTTCCCAGCGCGGCCAGGGCGCGGCTGGCCGTTTGAAAGTCGCGCTCGCACAAAGCGAGCGCTAACCAGGTGTCGGCAAGGGTAGACGCTATGGAAGGATTTTCGGAAAGAGCCGTGTTGATGGTGGTACGCAAAGGCCGGGTATCGGCCCGCCACCGCAGATCCACCAATGCACGCGCTACTCTGGTGTCGACATCGTTTGGCACGATATCGTGAGCGCGATCTAAAACGGCTGCCATTTCGGCAAAGCGACGCAATTCCAAATAACTTAGCGAAATTTGCTGAAGCGTGTAAAAATTTCGTGGATCCAGTTCGATCGCGCGTTCGAGATTTTTAGTCGATTCATCCCAGCGGCCCTGGCGACGATCAATAAATCCGAGTAATTCAAGCGGCAACGGATCGTTAGGTAATGTTTTCTGGGCAATTGCGATTTCGGCTCGCGCGCCGTCATAATCGCGATACCCACGATAACGATGCTGGGCCACGGCGAGATGCGTTTCGCCAGCATCCGGGCGCAAGTTCCTGGCCTTTTCCACCGCGGTCTCGGCTAACGCTAACTGGGCTGGTGAGTGATCGAAGCCCAGAAAATAAAGCCGGTCATGGGTAGCAGCTAGTTCACACCATGCCAGGAAAAAAGTTGGATCGCGGGCCACGGCCTGGTTGAGGAGTTCGACCGCTTGCACCAAGTTCTCATTTGCCAGGGCATTGAAAGTCATCGTGCTAAGCCGCAGCGCCTTGGCGCGCGTGTACAAATCGAACGCGACAACATCGCTCGTCGGACGCTGTTCAATTGCGGCCTTCTCGACCGGTGACAATTTGGCCTGCAACTGATCGGCAATCGCTTTTGCGATTTCACTTTGAATGGCAAAAACATCTGCGAGGTCGCGATCGTAGGTTTGCGCCCAAAGATGAGTGTCGTTGCGGGCGTCAATCAACTGCGCGTTAACCCGGACCTTATTTCCAACTCGTTGAACGCTGCCTTCGACCAGATGCGCAACCCCGAGTTGTTGGGCAATCTCGCGCAGGTTGCGTGGCGTGCCGGTTTTGTACTGCATGACCGACGTTCGGCTGATCACTTTCAGATCCGCAATCTTGGCCAGATGGGTTAGGATTTCGTCCTGAACGCCATCGGTGAAAAAGGCATTCTGTTTTTCATCGCTCAGGTTTTCAAAAGGCAAGACGGCGATACTCTTGTCTGGCACATTCGTTAGGCTCTTATCGGATGTGGCCGCCAGGGTTTTCTCCGAAGGACCAAGCGGAACCGGGGATGAAGCATTTGCGGTTGCAGCTGGTTTGGGACGTCGAGACAAAAGAAATCCGACAACCGCAATCGCGGCGATCAGTATAACCGCGGAAACAATGATCCAGATCCGGTTTCGACCCGCGCTCGGCGTCTCACCAAAGGCTGGCGCTTGTTTGTGCCTTGCCTGAAGAAACTTCTGTGGCACTTCGGGATTGCCGAGCTCCGAGGTGTATAGATTAACCACCGAGACGTTTGCGCCGTGTTTCACCTCGGTCTGACCGAGATCGTGCAGATGCTTGTGCCAGTGGCCTAACTGTTCCAGATCTTCGGCGACATGCTTGGAGAGGAGAATGTGCTCGGCGTCACCGCAATCCATCACCCGCTGGGCCAGGTTGATCCCGGCACCGGCGACATTAGCACGCCCACCCACGTCGATCACACCGCTGACTGGGCCGCTGTGCACACCCATCCGCAACTTGAGTTCAGGATGTTCCTTGACGGCGCGGCTGATCTCGAGCGCGCATTCCACCGGCGCTTCCGGCGTGTTGTAAAACACCAGCGCCATGCCGTCACCGGTCGGGATCGTAATCAGGCGATGGTTAGCCTCGGCCTTCTTGAACTGATCGGTCCCCCGGACAATCTCGTTCAGCAATTCGAGCAGTCGACGTTGCTCGTTAATCAAAAGTTTCGAATAACCAACGATATCGACGAACAGGACGTACGCGATCTCGAGTTCGATTTCCTTCTTGATTTCGGAGGCCATCTCCGTCCGGAGGAGAACTTACACCGACCTCATCATGACATCCGGTCCCGGCCTGTCGAGGGAAATGTCCGGATTCGTCACCTCCGGCAGGGCCCTACTTTCCTTGGGAAGGCTTCAGCGCAGCGTGCGCTTTGAGTCGCAATGCGTTCAGCCGAATAAACCCGGTCGCGTCGTTTTGGTTATAGGCGGTCTCACCGGCTTCCATGGTGGCTATTTGCGGATCGTAAAGGCTGTTCGGACTTTTGCGACCGGCGACAATGGTGTTCCCTTTATAGAGCTTTAGCCTAACCACGCCGGTGACGTTGCGTTGAGTTTCGGTAACGAGCGCCTGAAGCGCCTCGCGTTCAGGTGAAAACCAGTAACCGTTGTAAACCAGTTCACTGTACTCCGGGATCAGACTGTCTCGTAAATGCATGACCTCACGATCCATGGTTAGACCTTCCATCTGGCGGTGAGCAAAATACAGAATCGCGCCACCGGGCGTTTCATAGACGCCGCGGCTCTTCATTCCGACATAACGATTCTCCACGATGTCGACCCGGCCGATGCCATGTTTTCCGCCCAGTTGGTTGAGTGTCTGCATCACCTCCACCGGTGTCATGGAGGGCGCCGCGCTGTCGGCGGTGCGAGCCGCACTGGCGGAATTTTGGGACACGACGGCGCGTGTCCCTCCAGTCACGCCGATACAATTTCCGCGATCGAAGGTCAGATCGACATATTCAGGTTCGTTAGGCGCATCCTCCGGCGAGACGCTTAGTTGATACATGTCGCGGAGATCAGCTGAACTCGCGTCCACCCACGGATCTTCCAGCACACCGCTCTCGTAACTGATGTGAAGAAGATTGCGATCGGTGGAATAGGGCTTCTGCGCGGTAGCTGATACCGGGATATTATTTGCCTTGGCGAACGCGATCATTTCGGACCGGCCGGGGAATTCTTTCCGAAAACGTTCTTCGCACCAGGGTGCAATCACCCGAAGCTCCGGCGCTAGCGCTGCGGCAGTCAGTTCGAATCGCACCTGATCGTTCCCCTTGCCGGTGGCGCCATGCGAAATCGCTTCGGCGTTCTCGGCCCGGGCGATCTCAACCATCCGTTTGGCGATTAACGGTCGGGCAATACTCGTTCCGAGAAAATATTGTCCTTCGTAAATCGCGCCCGCCTGGAACATCGGGAAAATAAAATCCCGCGCGAACTCTTCGCGCAAATCATCGATGATGCATTTGGTCGCCCCACTTCGAAGCGCCTTATCTTCCAAGCCGGAGAGTTCCTCCTCCTGCCCGATGTCAGCGCAAAACGCGATGATCTCCGCGTCGTAATTATCTTTCAGCCATCGAAGGATGACGGACGTGTCGAGGCCTCCGGAATACGCGAGGATGATTTTCATCGGATGCGAACTCTTATCGTGACATGCACGTCTTGCCAATTGAGATCTCTTTTCAACCGGTGTCATCCCGAGCGAAGTCGAGGGACCTCACATGTCCAGAGTGACGTCACCCAAGTAGGAGAGATCCTTCGACTACGCTCAGGATGACAACTTAGGGGACATGGCGCGTTTCGAGATAAGTGTCACGTGACGGGGAGAAGTGCACTACTGGCCGCGTGGCCGAGAGACAACAATCGGCTGGAAGCCGATGCTACATCAATCTCCGAACGAGATTTCGACGTCGCGCGCGGTTTGCACCATCTCCCCGTTAGGCGGGACTAACCGCAGTCGGTTCACCGCCTCCGCGATCGGCACGTGCCGGACCTGATAGCTTTGGTAACTCACCATCGAACCGAAATGGCCTTCGTTAGCAAGCTGGACCGCTTTGACTCCGAAGCGTGTCCCCAAGATTCGATCGAGCGTCGTCGGCGCTCCACCGCGCTGAAGGTGTCCGAGCACGCAACTGCGCGTCTCCTTGTCGGTGCGGGCGGCGATCTCCCGAGCAACAATGTCGCCGATCCCGCCGAGCCGAAATTCACCACCCTGGATATCACGTTTAACCTGCTGGCCATCCTTTGGTTTGGCGCCTTCCGCTACGACGACGAGTGTTCCGTGATCGCCGCGCGCGTCGCGCTCTTTAACCACCGTAGCGATCTTGTCGTAATCGAACGGAATCTCCGGAATCAAAATGATGTCTGCACCGCCGGCGAGTCCGCCATGCAGAGCAATCCAGCCGGCATGCCGGCCCATTACTTCAACCACCATCACCCGTTTGTGACTCGTGGCAGTGGTATGAAGCCGATCCAACGCATCCATCACCACGTCCACCGCTGAATCGAAACCGAACGTCATCGCCGTTGCTTCCAGATCGTTGTCGATCGTTTTCGGCACGCCGATGCAATTGATACCCGCTTCCTGAAGCTGGAGCGCAGTGGTCATTGAGCCGTCGCCGCCGACAATGATCAGCGCCTTCACCCCGACGTCTTCCAAAACGGTCCGCGCTTTCTCAATGACTTCAGCGGCCACTACGGCGCGGTCGCCGGCGCCAATCTTTGCAACAAAGTGGCCGCGATTAGTTGTACCAATGATTGTGCCACCGAGCGCCATAATGCCGTTTGTACTCTGGCGATCCAGTGGCATGTAGGAACCGGGCGGTAGCAAACCTTCGAACCCATCACGAAACCCGATTGCTTCCCAGCCAAGTTTATCCGCAGCCAGGGCAACGCCACGGAGCACCGCATTCAACCCTGGACAATCACCGCCGCTCGTGAGCACCCCGATGCGTGGCTTCATTGACTAACCTACAGAATTTTGTCGGGATCACTTGGCCGACCCGCTGCCGCCCATTGATCGTAGAGTTGCCAACCCTTGGCCAGCAGCTGCGCGCCTTCGTCGAATCGACTGGCGCTGCCGAGCACGACCACGATGAGCCGTCGCGGGAAGACGTTAGTCGTCGCACCCTGCTGCACGATTTCAGGTGGGCGTTCGGAAGAAACAACAATGCAATCACCTGCTTTGGCGGTGGTGCCGGTCTTGACGCCGTCAACACCCTCGCGACCGAGAAGTTGGTTGGTATTTCGCAACACGTAATTCATCTTGCGTCCGCCGCGTTCGTACGAAATCTGCCGCTCCTTCTGCGATACATAAAAGCGGAACCCGGCCTTGTTCATCGCATAACGAGTCGCGCGCGCCATGTCTTCAGCGGTCGAGTAGGGCATGGGACGGACTTTGAAATCGCTGCCATGCGGGTTAACGAACCGGCTGCGATCCATTTTCAGCTGTTTGGCCAGCGCGTTCATCTGCCCAACGAAAATGTCGACTGGAGTCACCCGTGAACCACCGGCCGCAGGCGCCTCCAGTTGCGACCCTACCGCTTGGGCCAATGTGAACGCGGCCACGTTGTCAGATTGCACGAGAGCCGCATACAGCAGATCACGTAGGGAGATTTGATCACCGGGTTGGAACCCCACCGCGTTTTCGGTGACGCCTACAAACGCCTCCGGCGGAATTGCCACCACCTGGTTCAGATCGCCATGTTTGTGCTCCGACCAATCCATGACCACGGCAGCAGTGATTATTTTGGTCAGGCTGCCGACCTGTCGTTTTTGCCGGGACTCCTGAGCTTGAAGGATATAACCAGTACGGGCGTCAACGATTACATAGGCTTGGGCTGCCCGAGCGATCGGAGCACTGCACGCAAACGCAATTACGACAGCAAAACAGGTAAGGATTCGAGTAGCCAACGGCGTGATTTGGTTGAAACGGCTGCACCTTAACCGGCGCAGTTGGCGACGCAACCCGCAATCGGACGAAAGCCCGCTGTGTTTTGGGTTTCTGCTAGTGCAGAATGGCGTCTGCGTGAGCGGCGTAACGATATGGGTTCGCGCTGAGCGTAATGTAAACTCGTTCAGCCGCGTTCCGCAGATCAAAATGGGTAGCTCTGCCTAAACCGCTGGCCCGCAAGGTACCGTGGCGGCCCTGATCTCCACTGCCACCCGCCATATCGAATTCATAGACCACCACGTGCCGGCGCACGTCGGTTACCCGCACATGCAACTGCAAAAAGGACCGGCCGGCGCCGAAACTCCCAAACCAGAAACGCGCACTCGGATCGCCGCCGTCAACGATCTGAAATCGTCCGTCGACCAGCCACCCAACCCGCGGCGTTTCGTTGTCCTTCAAAACCCGGGTCGGCGCCATCTTCTCGAGTTCTTCTTTCAAATCTTCAGCAAATTCGACCGGGGTCAGTGCTTTGCGGATCGGCATCTCACCGTCCGAATTCGCCTCGTCGCCGGAAAATGTCGCGCCATCGATGCAGAACGGCCGAACGTAGATGGCCGCCGGATTCGTTGCGCCCACGCCGCAGTTCGTGATCATTCGAACTCCCGAACCGTAGTCCTTACCGTCCACGGCAGCGGCGGACACACCCGCTGAGGTGGCCACCTGCGTGTGGGTGACATACATATCGGCGCAAGAACAGAGAAACAGGGCGGAAGCGATTGTGAGCAAAGATTTCATAAGGGTATTTCGGCGGCTGCCGTTCGCCTTGTTAAAAGCAGAACGGCAAAATCGGGTTGCATGTGATGCAACTCTTGTGCCGCCGCCTAGGGAAAAAGCGCCGCTGCCCCTACCCTCGCAATCAGCAGCTGGAACGGGCTCTGGCCACCAATAGGCGGGTCAGGAAGTAGATGATCAAAGCACACGGTATGGCCAGAAACATCGACCCAATCAGCGCGGGCCACACATACTTCGAAAACATCCCCCAGCTGAGATAGTCGTGCATGCTGAAGTGCCAGGAATGCACTTTGACCCGCGGCGGCCGGTGCAGGACGCGGCACCCGAGTTTATACTCGGCGAAATAAATCGCCGGCATCGCGAATATCAGCACGTCATGCAAGGTCACCGCGATGGCCGCCGCCACCTTGTTGCAGCGACAAGCCCATGCCGCTGCGAGGGACAGCAACGTTTTGAGGGGATAAAGCGGCGTGAAACCAAAAAAGATCCCGATGGCAGATCCGAAGGCGATGGAATGCGGCGTATCGGCGATCGCCACCAGGGTCATGTGGTGCTGGGATAGCCACTGTTTGCACCGAATTAATGGCGTGGGTAAGCGCGGCCCATACTGCCGTTCCATCACTGGTGTCCCTTGTTCCACGTCCATAGTCTACAGATGCTGTCAAAGCCGGACTATCACGGATCCGAGCACGCAGCAGCCAGCAACCTACAGCCAATGTTGCCGGAAACCAACCGGGGACGCTCAAACCTAACGAGGCAGGCCTGCACTGTCCCTGCTAAAACAGCTCGGCGGTTTCGGGCGGCGCCTTCATCACCTGCCCCAATGCCGCCCGGAGACGAGTCGCAGCTCGCGGGGCATAATCGAGAGCGTTGTTGTTGAACACGACGTGCACCTGTTTGGCGTCCTCCGCCAATTTGCGGCTGCGCTCTGCCACTTCCTCGATCTCAGCGGCGCCGTAATCGTAATTGAAACGGGTGGCAACGGTCTTGCCGGTGAGATACGCGTCTGCATTACGGCCGTGCAAACGGAGATAAGCCACTTCCGGCGCGGTAACCGCATCGATCTCAGATGGGATAATCGTAAAGTGTTCCTTCGCGGGCGCATCAACGTTAACGAACGCGGTTTGATGTCGCTGCAAAAACTCCAAAGTCTCGGGCAGACGTTCCGGTGTCACCCAGTTTCGGTTTCGTAATTCAATAGCAAGAGCGTAGTCGCGAGTCGCCGCGATTAACTGCTCGAGTTCTTCAAGCTTATGTTTCCGCGGTGAGAACCCCGGCGACAGCTGCAGCAACAACACGCCAAGTTTGCCGTCCCGACGCAACGGTTCAAGTGACCTTAGAAACACTCGCGTAATATCTTCCTCGAGTTTAGCCGTTAGGCTGACGCGGCCTTTTTCATCGGCTTTCACTCGCCGCTGAAACTCAGGCGGCAAAAGTTTTGCCTGGGTGGAGTGCCTCGAAAGCAGCTGGTGAAGTTTGACGTCGAACATAAAATCGTCGGGCGTCGCGGCAGACCAACGCTGCACCGCCATGACATCGGGAACGGCGTAAAATGTGGAGTTGACTTCCACCATGTCGAAATGCTGCGCGTACCATCCGAGCCTGTCGCCGGCTTTCATTTTCTTGGGGTACCAACGATCGACGAAGCCGGGATCCGACCAACTGGCGGTACCGACAAGGATATTGCCACTGGCGCTCATACTTCATTGTCGGCGACCGCGATGATCTCTCAACTTGCGCTGTTTTGGGTTTGCTTTCCGGTTTTCATCCGCCATAGTTCGATTCTCAAGACGCGGGGTGGAGCAGCCTGGTAGCTCGTCAGGCTCATAACCTGAAGGCCGCGGGTTCAAATCCCGCCCCCGCAACCATTCAACAGATGTACGGCTTGCGTCGCGAAGGCTCATAATCCGGCAGCTGCCGGACCGCGGGTTTCAAATCCCGCCCCCGCAACCATTCAACAGATGTACGGCGTGTACGTCTTACAAAACCGGCCGGGAAGTTCTACATCGGCATTAGCGACGATGTCCCACGGAGGGTAGCCGATCACAATTCGGGCAAAGCGATCTGGATCGGCGGCTGGCAAAAAACTGCCCCTTGCCGTGACTGAGCGAGTGAGCAAGATATACCGCCTCCAAACCGATCCAGCGTAGCTCAGTGGTAGAGCGGTCGGCTGTTAACCGATTGGTCGTAGGTTCGAATCCTACCGCTGGAGCCAGTGAGTTAGTTTGCCGAAAATCCATCGCGCCGACTGATGCAGTCCCCGGGTTTTCGATCCCATCTGGCGCAGCCTTGCTGCGGACTAAAGTAACATCGCGCCCGGAGGTCTCGATGCACCTAACGCTTTGGTGGAAACGCGATCTCCGAGCGCGTTGCTCCCCATCAGCAGCGGACGCTGCTCAAATCAGCATACAGAGCAATGACAGATGCCAATGCCACGCTAGGAATTCGATGGCGATGCCATCGAATTTGCCCGACCTGCTATTGTCCAATTACGATCGGATAGATTCGGTTTTGACTACGGTGCAACGCGCGCACCTTCAAAAGAGCCGACAGGTAGGTCCTGTGATTTGCGATAACGAAGAATCCCCGAGCCCTTCACCCGTTGAACAATGTGGAATCCGCGGGCGTCTTCGAATGCAATGGGTGCCTTACGCAACTGGGTCAGCACCACTGCCAAACCACCGGTTGCCGCCGTTAATATGGCAACTAGAAGGATCATGCCCACAATTCGAGCATACGGTATACCATTCTGCCTCTTCCCAGGGAGCGATCCCGGCGATGGGCCACTTTGGCACGCAGCGATCGTCCTCTCCTCGACGTCAGTGTTTCAAAATTTTACATTGCCGCTTTGGGCGACCGCAGCAGGTTGCAGGAACAAAAAAGCGCCCTTTCGGGCGCTTATACTTTCAAACAGAGGCGTTTGTGAGGAAAATTAGCCTCGCGGGGACGCCACTGGCAGCACTTTCGGAGTGGAGACTTCCATCTCGACGCACCGGCCCAGGAACTCCAGCAGCACCGCGATGCGCTCTCGGGCCGGAAGCAGCCGGGTAACCAAGGCTTCCATCCCTCGGAACGGTCCCTCTGCTATTTGCACCGATTCCCCTACCTCAATGTCGGGGTTGAAAGTAACCACCTCTTCGGCACCGGTCTTCTCTTGGAGGTTCGCGATCAGAACCGGATCAACCGTGGCGACCTGGTCCCCGAATCGCACAACTCCCTGCACACCAGAAGAGTATTCAACCTGCCGATGATGGCTTGCGAAGGTGAATTCGGCGAAGACGTACCCCGGAAACATTGCCTCTACGAACCACACTGCGCCGCGTCGCGTGGCTTTGCGAAACCGCACCCGCGGCGAAAAACATTGAATGCCCAATTGACGCCGCAAAGCGGTTGCCGCCAAATGCTCATGCTTCGGCTGAGTTTTTAGACAGAACCAAAGTGCATTCTCGATTCGTGCGAGTTGAACAAGAGAGCACGTCATTGAGCCAAGATTAAGAGCAGGGATCATACTACGAGCGGAACGGGCTTTTTCAACCGGGTGACGCGCAGATTCCAGATGATCGTTAGAACGATTGTTCGAATTTGTGGGGTTCAACATAAGATGAGGGGATTCTGAAGCTGAAAAGAATTGCGCGGCTTGAAGCGGTGCGAACCGAAACCAGCAAGCGGTAGCGGGACATCCGCTGGTGCAAGGCTCGTTAGGCAGCAGACCGGAAACAGGCCGGCGGTGGCAGCGCCCCGCTCAGTCGCGGCCGATGCTTTGAAGAGCGCGTCTGGCGTCAGCCGCCAGTGGATCCTGGAGACCACTGGCCAGAGCGCGACTTAGAGCATCCCGCGCCTGAGCATTGTCTTTGGTCTGCAACGAGCAAATGCCCATGTAATAGAGATGGCTCGCGTCCAATGGCTGTCGTCGCGCACTTTCTTCAAACAATTCCAGAGCTCGAGCATACTCTTTTCTGCGATAACTAATGTCCGCCAGAGTTCGCGCAATCTCAGGATCGTCCGGTGAAATCTTGCGAACTTTCATGGCCAGATCATATGCCTTCGCCAGGTTGTCAGGCCGCGTTGCATAGATCGCCGCGAGTTGCTTTTGCGCCGGGGTGTACTCGGGCATCTGACTAACGACTTGTTCGTAAATCCTGGCCGCTCGATCCACCTCGCCGCCGGCGTAAGCAATCGCCGCCTGCGCAACCTCCGCCGGCTCATACTGCGGATTTTTGCGCAATAGTTCGGCAACTTTCTCGCTCGCCTGCGGCGACTGAGGATCATTGCCTAACCGGATCATCATCAGCCATGTCGTCGCGTCGTCGGCCAGTGGAGTCCGCGGCGCGAGTTCGGTAACCCGCTTCATTTGTTCGGTGGCTTCGGGAATTTTGCCCATCCTGAACGCCGCCCAGCCAAATGCATGATGTGCTTCGGGATCATTCGCCAGCTGATCCGAGGCCTGATTCAAGAGGCCGTAGGCCCATGAATCATTGCCGGATTTCAATGCGATCCGTCCCAACAACAAAGTGACTTGAGCATCACCGGGTCGAAGTTCCCGCGCCGTCTTGGCGAGCTCGAGCGCTTTCGCCTGATCGTTCAATGCGTTGGAATAAAGATGGGCCAGCCTGATTACTGCAGGCGCCAACCGGGGATTAATTTTTAGAGCCTCTTGGTACTGGTCCGCCGCTTGTTTGAAGGAGCCTGCGGCTTCATCCGCTTCCGCCAGTTTCAGTCGGGCGAGCACATCGTCCGGTCGTTGTCGGACGAGAGATTCGAGTTCTGGCGCTGTCAGGGGATGAACGGGAGATCCCTGGGAGATCAGCGCCAGCCGGCGTTGAGCATCCGCCTTACCTGGAAAGTCAGCGGGCGATCTCAAGGCGGCTTCAAACGCAGCGCGGGACGCATCCGTCGAACCCATCATGTAGTGACACATTCCGACGTGGTACTGAATCTCGGGGTTATTGGGAGCCTTGGCTGCCGCATCCGTTAAGAGCCCAAGCGCCTGTTGAAAATCCCGCTTCTTATACAAAACCCAGCCCAGGGTGTCTGCGATTGAAACGTCGCCCGGCTGCAGAGAACGGGCTTTTTGCGCCAGTTGGTAGGCGCGGTCCAGCTGGTTGAAGTGTTCGGTATAGATGAACGCCAGGTTGTTCAGCGCGGCGGCGGCCTCCGGTTGCAGTTCGATCACTTTCTCGTAAGCCACTCGGGCTTTATCGAATGCACTGGTTTTCTCGTAGAGAACAGCGAGGGCCATCTGGGCTCTTGCGTTCTTAGGATCTTTGGCAACGATCGCTTCGAGTTGATGAATGGCTTCCGGTAATTTGTTCGCGCTCGTGTAAACTATAGCCAGTAGCCCGTACGCGTCCGTGAAGTTGGGATTCAATTTGATTGCTTCATTTAGCGATCGCTCGGCCATGTCCCAATTCTTCTCTTCCGAGAAAATTTTGCCTTCAAGGAAATCAAGCACCGCCGCGTTCGGCGTTTTGTCGAGCTGCTGCTTCACCAGTTGGTGAGCGGCCTCGAAATGCCGGCCGCCTAGTTGGATGTCGACGAGCTGAAGAAGCGGGATAGGATTGTTCGGAGCGAGTTGTCGAGCGCGTTCAAGCACCTGCTGCGCTTCGTCCGTTTTCTTCTGTTGGCGAAGAATGACTCCCAACGCCACACACGCCTCTGCGTTGTTCGGAGACCTGGCCAACTCTTCGCGGAAAATCGCAGCCGCATCATCAAGCTGACCGAGAGCTCGGTAGGCATCGGCCAGCAACAGTTTCGCGGCATTCACCTCGGGATGCTTCGCCAGCAGCGTCTTCATCGCCTCGATCACAGCCTTCGGCTTGCCGGTCCGAAGATTGATCTGACCAAGAAGCACGGCTGCGTCCAGGTATTCCGGGTTCGCCGTCAACGCGTCGTTAAGGACCTTGATTGCCTGGGAGCCATTATTCTTTTGGAGATAAAACCGGGCCAGCTCGCATTTGAGCGGCGGAAAATTAGGATAGCGTCCGTCTAACCGTTCCAATCCCTGAATTCCCTTATCGACTTCGCCTTTGCCCATCCGCGCCCGCGCTTCGAGGATGGTGCCGTCGATGTTTTCCGGATCGCGGTTCAGGACGTTGGCCAGCAGCTTCAGAGTTTCATCGTAATTCTTTTTGCCTAACGAAAGCTCGGCCAGTAACAACCATGCCGAGATAAAATCGGGCGCTTTGGTGATGCTTTCCCGAAGGGTGTTCCACGCCGGGTCCGTTGCCCCGGTTTGAATCTGGAATTGAGCGTACCGAAGCCGCTCGAGAGAGCGCGGCTGCGAAAGCTCGGAGGCGGTCTTGAACTCATCACCTGCCTTGACGGGTTGTTTCTGAAGCAGCCAGAGAGTGCCCATGGCTGAATGCGCCGGTGCCGACTTTGGATCGAGCTCGAGCGCACGCTGCACCGAGCTTTTCACGGTTTCGCTATCGCCGCGTCGCGCCGCAACCGCGGCGAACGCCAGCTGAAAGGAGGCGCTGTTATGATCAGCCATTCGGTCGAGAGCCTGCTTCACGCGTTCGATCTCCTCCGGCGTGTGCGCGGCCTCCGCTGCCACCCGCGCCGCCTCGGAATCGTTAGGGTTTTTGTCTAGCACGTACATC
>JBJMXE010000064.1:0-27220 GCA_045809745.1 Chthoniobacterales bacterium
AACGCCAGGTCGCGCAAGGCGGTTGAGAAAATCGGCGGCACATTCCTGCGGGACACAAAACGAGCGGATCGCCACGGTAACCTCAATGAAAACGTGGTGTTCGGAATTGATCGGTCGTCCTGGACTTCTACCTGACGGCTCGATTCACGCCCCTCAGGGCGCGGCCGAGTCATTGGCTTAATTGCCCATGGTTTATTCTCAACCTCGCCCACGCGAATACGCCCGCCGGGCACAATGTGGAGCGTGTTCTTTGGATCGCGCGGAGAGCAGGCAATCGTGGGACCAGCGATCAGCAAGAGTGAAGGTTTCCGTCACGTTCGCTCGAAAATCTCGTTTCGCTCGCGTGCTCGCGAATGCGCGTGCGTCAATTGCCTGTTCCGAAGCCACCCGGCCTAACCACATTTGAGTTTACCGACCGGACGCGGACACCACAATCGGCCAGGTGACCGGCCTAATAGTAATACAAATTCTTACCTAACTACCGAATGATCGGTTGCTTAATTCCCCATATCGGTTAAAGACTTATCTCCGGATCAGTTTATTCGGGCACGGCCGTGCGGCCGCACCGAGTCGATATAACGGAGGATATGGGAAATCCTACTCAAAACATCAGGATCAGTGTGCCTTCGCGTTCCAGGGTCAAGAACGTGGACGGCGAGCGCATCGATTATTCAATCATCGCCCACTCCCATTTAAAATGGGACTGGGTTTGGCAGCGCCCGCAGCAATTCTTGTCGCGCCTGTCGAAAAAGCATCGCGTACTCTTTATCGAATCCCCGGATGCGGTAGACGGTTTGTCCGCGTCCAAGGTGACACTTCGCGAAGTAGACGATTATCCAAACGTGGTCGTGTTGCAGATGCAGATGCCGGCGTCGCAATCGGCCGATCGGGAGTGGGCGGACAATGAACGTCGCCGCCTGGTCCAGTCCGTCTTAGCCGGTCCGCTCGGGCGAAGTTTCCAATCTGTCGTGCAGTGGTTCTACGATCCAATGGCCGTCACCGCGTTCGCCGGTCAGATGAATGAAAGAGCCATCGTCTACGATTGCATGGATCAGCTCTCTCAGTTCAAATTTGCGCCGCCGGAATTGGTTCGACGGGAACGTGAGCTCCTCGCGCTGGCCGACGTCGTCTTCGCCGGCGGACCGAAAATCTGGGAAGAGAAGCGGAAATATAATTCGAACTGTTTCTCCTACGGATGCGGGGTCGATCTGGCGCATTTTGCGCGGGCTCGAGAACAAGATTGTGCTGTCCCAGCCGATGTCCGTGATCTGCCCGGTCCGACGTTTGGTTACATCGGGGTGGTGGATGAGCGCCTCGACTATGATTTAATCGACAGGCTGGCGGAAGCGAATAGCGGCGGCTCAATCGTGATGGTTGGGCCTTCCACCAAAGTCGACCCGGCAATGCTGCCGCGGCGCAACAATATCCACTGGTTAGGTGGACGCGATTACTCGCTTCTCCCGAATTATGCGAAGGCGTTCAACGTTTGCCTGATGCCTTTCGCCTTGAACGAAGCGACGGAATTCATCAATCCGACAAAGGCATTGGAATACATGGCGACCGGCACACCGATTGTCTCTACGCCAATCCGTGACGTGGTGCGCCAGTTCTCCGACATCGTGTCGATCGCTGCGTCGCCGGCCGAATTCATCGCTGCGTGCGCTCGGGCTGCGAAAAAACCTGGTCAGTCAGCTATTCGGCGCGGCGTTGAGCTGGCTCGAAAAAATTCCTGGGAGAGCATTGTTCGCAAGTTGCAAACCCATATCGACGAAGCGATTTCCCGGGACGTCTCGGTGGCCATTTCTGCAGCATGAGCGCCACGTTTGATTATCTGGTCGTGGGAGCCGGCTTTGCTGGCAGTGTGGTGGCTGAGCGGCTGGCTCGCGAGCTGAACCAGACAGTTCTGCTCTGTGATCGGCGCAACCATGTTGGCGGCAACGCCTACGATTGTGCGGACAAGGCAGGTGTTTTGATTCACCAATATGGTCCGCACATTTTCCACACGAACTCGAAGGAGATCTTCGACTACCTGTCGCAATTTACCGCCTGGCGCGCTTACGAGCACCGGGTGTTGGCCAGCGTAAACGGCACTTTGTATCCGGTGCCGGTGAATCTCGACACCATCAATAGAGTGTTCGGATTGGATCTGTCGGAACATCAAGCGCAGAATTTTCTGGCGTCCGTAGCCGAAACCCGCGACCCGATCAGAACTTCCGAAGACGTGGTGCTCAGCCGCGTCGGTCGTGAGCTGTACGAAAAATTCTTTCGCGGCTACACCCGAAAACAGTGGGGTCTCGATCCGTCACAGTTGGACGCGCAGGTGACCGCGCGGATCCCGGTGAGAACCAACCGGGACGATCGTTATTTCACCGACGCATTTCAGTTCATGCCGAAACAGGGGTTCACCCGCATGTTCGAAAACATGCTGGATCATCCGAATATCACGATTGATTTGAATGCCGATTACCGGGAGGTGTGCAAACACGTCCGGTTTCGGAAGCTCATCTTCACCGGGCCGGTCGACGAGTTCTTCGAGTATCGGTTTGGAAAACTGCCTTACCGCTCCCTGGAATTTCGGCATGAAACGCTGGATCAGGAATGGCTGCAACCCGTCGCGGTGGTTAATTACCCTAACGAATTTGATTACACCCGGATCACTGAATTTAAACATCTGACCGGACAAAAGAGCCCTCGCACCAGCATCGTTTACGAATATCCGCGGGCCAG
This sequence comes from Chthoniobacterales bacterium, assembly GCA_045809745.1. Lineage (GTDB taxonomy): Bacteria > Verrucomicrobiota > Verrucomicrobiia > Chthoniobacterales > UBA10450 > DATFCK01. The sequence continues at coordinate 2,728 of JBJMXE010000064.1, forward strand.
CGGCGATCCGTATTACCCAGTTCCGCGGCCGGAAAACGCGGCCATTTATTCGCGTTATCGGGAACTTGCGGACAGCACGTCAAATGTGCACTTCGTCGGGCGGCTGGCCACCTATCGCTATTACAACATGGATCAGGTGGTTGGTCAGGCGCTGACTCTTTACAAGAAACTCGCAGCGGCCGTGCGGGCTCAAACGTCGAGCGAAAATGGAAACGGACAAAATGGAGTTGTGGGGCGGAGTCGAATGCACAATCAACCGCGTCGGCGATCGTTACTTCAACCAACTGCAACGTAACGGTCACTGGTACCGGCTCGAGGATCTCGATCGTTTTGCCGATCTCGGTCTGCGGACGTTGCGATTTCCTCTTTTATGGGAATCACTGGCGCCGGAATCGTCGTCAGAGATCGACTGGCGATGGAGCGATGCCCGGCTGGAACGCCTTCAGTCGTTAGGCATCAGGCCAATCGTCGGCTTGCTGCATCACGGCAGCGGTCCGGCTTACACCAGTCTGGTCGATCCGGCTTTTGCCGACAAGTTCGCCCAATTTGCGGAAGCGGTCGCGCGTCGATATCCCCACATCGATGCCTACACTCCGGTTAACGAGCCGCTTACCACCGCTCGATTCAGCGGACTCTACGGGCACTGGTATCCGCACGGACGGGATGACCGGACCTTTGTTCGCACACTGCTCTCCGAACTCAGAGGAACTGTGCTCGCGATGCGCGCAATTCACGATGTAAACCCATCGGCGCAACTGGTCCAGACCGACGATCTCGGCCGCGTTTACTCCACATCCGCTTTAAATTACCAAGCCGATTTCGAAAACGAGCGGCGGTGGATTTCGTGGGATCTGCTGAGAGGGGACGTCGGTCCTCACCACCCGGTGTGGAGCTACTTGCGCGAGAGTGGTGCCTCGGTCGATGAATTGGAATTTTTCCGTCGCTACCCGTGTCCCGCAGATGTTGTTGGGATTAACTACTATGTCACCAGCGACCGGTTCTTGGACGACAATGTCGAGCTGTACCCTGAAGAACTGCACGGCGGCAATGGGCGGCAGCGTTACGCAGATGATGCGGCTGTCCGAGCGCGGCCGGAGGGAATTGAAGGCGTTTACGCGAGGATCATGGAGGCATGGCAGCGTTACCGAACGCCGATCGCTATCACCGAAGCACATCTTGGGTCCACGTTGGACGAACAGCTTCGGTGGCTTATGGAAATGTGGCGAAACGCCGGCCGTGCTCGAACGGAAGGCTGCGATGTTAGGGCGTTGACGGTGTGGGCGTTGCTCGGCTCGTTCGATTGGGACGTGCTGGTCACCAGGCATAGCGGCACGTACGAGCCGGGGGCATTCGATCTGCGCGGAGACGCTCCCCGGGCGACGCCAATTGCGACCGCCATTCGGGAACTCAATGCCGGTCGCGAATTCCAGCACCCTGTGCTTCAGTCGAAAGGCTGGTGGCACAGCGAAGCGCGGCTGCGCATGCCTGGTCAGCTGACAGGAACCGGGACCGTGCTAGATTAACGCGCGATGGATACACCTGAAATTACCGCTTATCTCAAGACCTCCTGTGGTTGGAGCGCCGGCGTGCGCGCTGTGCTCGCGAAATACAATCTGAAATACACCGAAAAAGACATCATTCAGAATCCGGCATTCCGCTGGGAAATGGAGACCAAAAGTGGTCAGCCGCTTTCTCCCTGTGTCGAGGTCAATGGCCAGATGCTCGCCGACGTGAGTGGTGAAGAAGTCGAGAAATACCTCGTCGACCACAAGATCGTCCAGGCGAACGAGGCCGATGCCGGCGTTCCACTGAACGCTCCGTGCGCCACTGAGCAGCACGAAGCGCCGGTTAAACTGCGGCTCTAAGCCGTGGGTGTTGAACGGTTGACCTGCGTCATCCGTCTACGCTTCCAACAGTTTAGACGGGTCAGGCCCGTCAGCAGGACCTCGTGAAGATCAAGTTTTTCGGCCGCAGCAACGGTGGGAAGAAGTCCAGCATGCTTTTCCGCTACGGCTGGAAGCTGACCGCCTTGATTCTCGTCGTCGGCGGTGTGCTGGCGGTGCTGTTTTTCTACGCCAGTTGGGCGGCGACTTTCGACATGAAGAAAGTCGGCCAAATGCCAGAACGGAATACCGTTTTCGACGTCGACGGTAAGATTTACAGTCGGCTTGCAGGATCGAACCGGCTCCGGGTTTCGCTAGACGAGGTTTCACCTCTTTTCATCGACGCGCTGCTGGCTCGCGAAGATACGCGTTTCTATCAGCATCCGGGCGTTGACTGGCACGGCATCGTTCGGGCCCTGGTACGGGATGTAATGACTGGCTCGGCGAAGGAAGGCGCCAGCAGTATCACGCAGCAGTTGGCGCGAAACAGTCTGCCGCTCGGCGGCCGGACGCTGCATCGGAAGTTGCTTGAGGCAATGGTTGCGCTCCGGATCGAAGGCAAATTCACCAAGCAGCAGATTCTCGAGCTTTACATCAACCGCATTTATTTCGGCTCCGGATGCTACGGGGTGGAGACCGCGTCGCAGGCTTACTTCGGCAAAAACGCATCAAAGTTGAATCTTTCCGAAGCGGCTTTGCTCGCCGGCCTGATCCGAAGTCCAAATCGGTTTTCGCCGTTGCGCAATCCCGAAGGCGCCGCGGCCCAGCGGAATGCCGTTTTGAATCGAATGGTTGAGCTGAAGAAGATCACTGCTGCGCAGGCCGACCAAGCTAGGTTGGCCAGGGTGAACCCGCATCCGAAAAAACTCCTGCAGGTTCAGGAGAACTACGCCATGGACGCGGTGCAGCGGGACCTGAACGTCATTCTGACCCAGGACCAGATCGATGACGGGGGACTCTATATATATACAACGCTCGATCCGTCCATTCAGAACGCTGCCCAGCAGGCGCTCGAGACGCAGCTCACCAAGGTCGAGCACCAGTCGAATTTCCACCACCCGCTGAAGGCCAGTTATCACCCGCCGGAGCAGGGCGAGGATAACTCGATGCCGTACTTGGAAGGAGCGGTGGTGGCGATCGATAACGCGAGCGGCGGCATCAGAGCGTTGGTGGGGGGGCGCGATTACTCGCAGAGCAAATTCAATCGCGCTTTGGCGCCGGCTAACCGGCAGGTCGGCTCCGCATTCAAGCCGTTTGTTTACACGCTCGCCTTCAGCAACGGACTTCTTCCAGGCGCGGCCATCAGCGATGGACCCATTCAACCCGGCGAGATCGATGGCGCCGGGGGCTGGAGTCCAGGGAACTCCGACGGAACGTTCGGCGGCATTCAGCCAGTATCGTATGGGCTAATCCATTCTCGGAACACGATGAGCGTCCGAGTCGGGCAGTTTGCCGGTCTGGATGCAGTTCAGCAGATTGCCAATACCCTTAATCTTTCCGACAACGTGCCGCACGGCGCCGCGATCTATATCGGATCGTTCGAGACGAACCTTCGCTCGTTAACAGCAGCATATTCGGTTTTCCCTAACGCCGGAGTTCGGAAACAATCTTACATCATTGAGCGGATCGATGACCAGGACCACCAGCCGATCTATCGGGCTGCTCACATTGCTGCGCCGACGCTCGATCCGGGCGCGTGCTGGATGACCTCCGAGCTCATGGAGCAGGTGCTCACCCGCGGAACCGCTGCTGCGGCCAGCTCGTTAGGCTTCAGGCTACCGGCGGCGGGGAAGACGGGCACGACTAATGATTACAAAGATGCCTGGTTCCTGGGTTACACCAGCAATTTGACTTGCGGCGTCTGGGTTGGATTCGATCAGCCCGTCACGATCGTTCCCCACGGTTACGGTGCCGCATTGGCCTTGCCGGTCTGGACGCAGGTCATGAATAAGGCTGCACAACGTTATCCGCCGCAGCCATTGCAAGCCACCATGCCGCTGCAACGAGCCATGGTCTGCTCGATATCCAATCATCTGGCTACCACTGGCTGTCAGAATGCGGGGACTGCTTATGAAATCGATCTTCCGGTTGAGCGTGTTCCCACCGCTGCCTGTGAGATTCACGGCGGGAATCAGATGTTTGCCAATCAATTGCAGGATTTGGGTCACGACGCCGCCAGTTTGCCGGGCCGGGTGTTTCGATCTTTCCGAAAATTTTTCGGCGGGAAATAACTCGCCCTTTTCTCGGTAGCGGCGGTTACGATTCCTGTTCGATCCGCAACAGGTCGGCTCGGGTATCGATGTCTTCCGAGCCTCCTGGGAACGAAAACTCGGCGACGTCTTCACGGTTCGTCAGAATGATCGACTTCGCGCCCGAGTCGCCTTCCAGGTGAAGCAAGTGTTTAAAATACGAGCGACTAAACACTGCTGGGATGCCTAACGTGCCGGCATAGACTGAAGCGCCGATTTGTTTCTCACTCCTAGACCAATGGTCGATCAGCCCCGCGACGATCTCACCGGTAACAAGCGGTTGATCGCACGCCAGAAGCAGAACGCCATCTGCTTCGGGCGACAGGTCGAGCAGGCGCTGCACGCCTACCCGAATCGAACTGGCAATGCCGGCGCGGCATTCGACGTTCTCGGCAATCACAATTCCCTGCGCAGCATCGGTACGAATTGGACCCGATTCGCTGCCAATGACCACAATCACAGGATCGCAGGCTCCGGCACGGGCTGCTTCAATCGCGCGGTCGAGCAAAGTCTGACCGCGAAACCGCACGAGTTGTTTCGGTTCGCCAAACCGGGACGATCCGCCGGCGGCGAGGATGACGGCACCGACTCGCGCCATCAAATCGCCCGATTTTGGGCGCCGGTTTGATTTCGGCCGTGGATCGGCTGTTTGCGATCGCGCAGCGACTGTCCCGATGCCTGCCCGAACACGCGCTGAATCTCGGAAACCACCGCCAGGGCAATTCCTTCGGGACTTTCCGCACCCAGATCGAGACCAGCCGGTCCGAAAAATCCAGGCGTCATGGAGATGCCGATTTCCAGCAATCCACTCAGCAGTTCGTCGCGCCGCTTCTTGGGTCCGATCAAACCGACGTAGCGCAGATTCAGTGGTAACAACTTGGCGAGCGCGACGAAATCCCGGCCGAAATTGTGTGACTTCACAATCGCCGCGGTCCATTCGTCCGCTTCGGTCGGCAGTTCGCTCACGTTGCTGATTTCGGCGGATTGCCAGCCGAGGACGGAGCAGAAGTTTTGCAACGGCGATGTATCCGGTCCGTCGCCAAAAATGATCAGCCGAATCGGCGGATGAATCTCTTGAACGAATGGAGTGGCGGGGAAATCGCTTGGATCGTCGTTAGAAAGCCTAACAAACGGAGAAGCATGAACGGTTGAGCCTTCGGCAGTTGTCACGACGAAGCACTTCCGCCGTGCCCGAAGCTCATCCCGAAGCTGCTCTAAAAATGCGCGGTCGATCCGCTCAATTAAGACATAAATCTTACCGTGACAGCCGAATCGACGGCGGGTGTCGAACTCTACCACCACCGCCTGGCCCGATTTGATCACGTCGGTCGCGCGCGCGGCGATCTCGTCCTCAATGCATCCGCCACTCAGGGATCCAAGGGTACGGCCATCGGTGCAAATCAACAGCCGCGCACCCGGGCGCCGGTAACTCGAACCTTCAGCTCTGACCAAAGTTGCCAGAGCGAAAAGGCCGGCAATGTCTTCACCGGCTTCGGCAACGATGTCGTAAATGTCTTTCACAGGTTCCAACCGCAGCAGCGGCAACATTGCAACATATGTATTCGGCAATCGGTGCAACAAGCCGGATTGAGCGTCTTTTTCTGTCAGATGCGGCGTTCTCCCGGTCTGATACGTCAAATGTCAGGAATTGCCGCATTTTTGTCCTGGAAGGGCTGAACTGCGCGCCGACTATATGGCCCGGAATGGTCATGACGTCTCGTTGTCTGCGTATTAGGGCCTGACCCCACTCCAATAACCGAATGAATGCGGAGGTCAGTATCAATGGCGCCAGGCATGTCGTTGATATTGATGATGACACGCCGTTGCTTTGGATCCTCCGCGATAAATTAGGCCTAACCGGAACGAAATTCGGCTGCGGCGTTGGGGTGTGCGGTGCATGCACGGTACTGGAAAATGGTGAAGCAGTGCGTTCCTGCCAAGTGCCCGGGTCGGAACTGCACGGACGCAGTTTCATCACCATTGAGGGGCTCTCGTCCGATGGCACTCATCCGTGCCAGCAGGCGTGGCTCGAAGAAGACGTCGCGCAATGTGGTTTTTGCCAGCCGGGCATGATCATGACCGCCTGCGCGCTGCTCAAGAGAACACCAGATCCGACCGACGCGGACATTGATCAAACGATGTCCGATTCGGTGTGCCGTTGCGGGACATATCCGAGGATGCGAAAAGCGATCCGCCGGGCAGCTGAGGCAATGCGAGCTCAGGCAACATGATCACCACGCGCCGGAATTTCCTGCGAACAGCAGCGGCCGGTGGTGCTTCGTTGGTAATCGGTTTCAACCGGCTCCGTCTGATCAATGCGGCCATCGCACCAGCGGGTACTTCGTTTCAGCCAAGTTCCTGGATTCGAATCGATGCCGATGGTGTGGTTAGCCTAACCATCGGTAAATCTGAAATGGGGCAGGGGGTTCGGACATCACTCGCGATGCTGCTGGCCGACGAACTGGATGCCGATTGGGCGCATATCAAACTGGTGCAGGCGAAACCTAGCAAAGGCTCCGACCTTGGAACCGGCGGAAGTGACAGCATTCGCAGTAGCTGGAAGCCTCTACGTAAGGCGGGCGCGGCCGCTCGCGAAATGTTGGCCACGGCCGCGGCGGCAAGATGGCAGGTCGAACGTGATACCTGCACAACCTCCGATGGAGCCGTCGTCCACAGCGCAACCGGACGCAGGATCGCTTACGGAGACCTGGTCGGCGATGCTGCGAAACTCGCGGTGCCGGAGCGCGCGCCGCTGAAAAGTCCCGCTCAATTCAGATTGATCGGCAAAAGGACGCGCCGGATTGATGGGCACGATATCGTCACCGGCCGAGCCCGCTACGGCATCGACGTGAAAGTTCCTAACATGCTCTACGCATCTCTGGAGCGACCGCCATTCGCCAGCGCTGTACTCACGGTCATGCACGAAAACAGGGCTCGCGCTGTTCGCGGAGTGCGAAACATTATGAAATTGCCCGGCGGCGGAATTGCGGTTGTCGCGAATTCGACGTGGGCGGCAATCAAAGGCCGCTCGGCGCTGGCGGTGGAATGGAGCAGTGCACCCGAGGACGCTTTTGATTCCGATGCGCATCGACAACGGTTGGAAGCGGCCTCACGAGAGACTGGGTTTATCACTCGCAAGGAAGATGCGTCTGCCGAAACCGGGGCGGTAACGCGAACTTTGGACGCGACTTACCATTATCCGTTCTACGCGCACGCTCCGGTCGAGACGATGAACTGTGTGGCCGATGTGCGGGACGGTCGCTGCACGATCTGGGCGCCGACGCAGGCGCCCGAACGATTGCAACGTAGGGTGGGTGAACTCCTTGGCATTTCTCCTGCGAACGTCGAAGTCAATGTCACGCTGATCGGTGGCGGATTTGGCCGGCGGTTAGGCGTAGACTATGCAGTCGAAGCCGCCGCTGTTTCGCGCGCGGCGAAAGCGCCGGTACAGCTTCTCTGGTCACGCGCAGACGACATGAAGCATGGTCATTTTCAGGCGGCGTCGGTTCACTACCTCTCGGCTGGATTTGATGCTGCCGGCGCTCCGCTGGCTTGGAAACACACCAAGGCCGGATCGTTCCACAACATTTCGCCGCTTGATCCGAAGGAGACGCGCGATGCTGGCTGGTACCAGGACTGGTCTTGGGGCGCTTACGACGTGCCATATGCATTTCCCGCGATCCAGACAGCCTATGTAGCGGTCGATCTTCCGGTGAAACACGGACCATGGCGCGCGGTATTCGCACCCTCCAGCGTGTTCGCGCGCGAAGGTTTCATCGATGAAGTCGCACAGGTTAGGCAGGCAGATCCTCTGGCGTTTAGGCTTGCGATGTTGAAAGGCCCGGATGTGATCAAAGCAGGAACGACTACGGTTGATCGGCGACGTTTGAGGCGCGTGCTCGAGACTGTGCGCGATCAATCCGGCTGGGGCGAGAAGCTCCCCGAGCGGCGCGGTCGTGGAGTCGCCTGCAACGCATATTTTGGCCACACCTACATCGCATACGTCGTCGATGTAGCCGTCGAGCCGGACGGCAGCGTGCGAGTCGAACGGGTCATCGCGGCTGTAGATTGCGGCGTCGTGGTAAATCCGACCGGCGTCGAGCAACAAATGGAGGGCGGAATCATCTGGGGGATTTCGTCAGCATTAAAAGGGGAGATCACATTTCGGAATGGCGCGGCGCAGCAAAGCACGTTCGCTGATTTTTCCGTGGCGCGGATGCGAGATGCTCCCATCATCCAGATCCACATCATCGACTCCAACGAAACGGAGCCGTTCGGCCTGGGAGAACCGCCTGTTCCGCCCATCGTGCCGGCGATTACGAATGCGATCTTCGCCGCGACCGGGAAAAGAATCCGAAGCTTGCCGGTTAGGCCGGAATCTTTGCGAAGCTAATTGTAGCGGTGGTTGTGCCAACCACTGAATTCGTAGACAGGCACAACCGCCTGTCTACACCCACAGCCGAGCGTCCGACCGACGACTTAGCTCAACAGTAGCTTGTCCGGCGTGATTGGCAGGTCGCGGATTCGCTTGCCGGTGGCGTGAAACACCGCGTTCGCCACGGCGGCGGCCATGCCGGTAATTCCAATCTCGCCCATGCCGCGGGCGCCGATCGGATTGAAGTTGAAATCCGGTTCGCCGACAAACTGCACATCGATTTCGGGAATGTCGGCATTCGTTGGGACGTGATAATCAGCCAGGTTGCGCGTCGCCGGCAGGCCAGTCTTGGGATCGTAAGCAGTCTCCTCCATCAACGCCATGCCGATCCCCATGACGGCGCCTCCGATAATCTGGCTGCGGGCAGGCTTCGCGGTGACAACCCGCCCGCAATTCATTACACTAACGACTCGCGTGACCTGAACGCGCGGCAGCAAAGGGTCGATCTTAACCTCTACGAAATGTGCGCCCCAGGATTGGAAAGCGAATTTGTTGTTTTCCTCAGACTCCTTGACCTTCGTCTCAACTTCGACCGAGCTTCTGCCGGCCCGGCTTAGGATATCGGTGAAGCCGTCCGACTTACTGGTGTCGTTCGTCAAACCAATTCGCCCCTCCGCCACCATCGTGATGTCGTCGGGTTTCAGATTGTAGAGTGGCGATTGCGAATCTTTGACGGCCAACTCAGCGAGCGAGCGATGCAGTACTTGCGCCACCTCGTGCAAGGCCGTCCCGACGGTCCCAGTCGTGTTCGATCCACCGGCGACCGGACCGAACGGATAGTCGGATTTTCCCAGCTCAAACGTTACTTTCTCAAACGGAACACCGAGTTGTTCGGATGAGATCTGGGTCAAGGCAGTGTAAGCCCCGGTCCCGAGGTCATGGGTAGCACATTGAACAGTAGCGCTGCCGTCATTTCGTAACTGCACTTTGGCCGCAGCTTGCATTTTGTGCGCGGGGTAAGTCGCCGTCGCCATTCCCCAACCGACCAGCAGGTCGTTGTCATGCATCGATCCGGGAGTTGGATTTCGCTTAGACCAGCCGAATCGTTCCGCTCCAACCGAATAACATTCCTTCAAATGTTTGGCGCTGAACGGAACATTTTTGAAAGGGTGATTGTCAGCGTGGTTAACGACTCGTAGCGCCACCGGATCCATCTTGAGGGCATAAGCGAGTTCATCCAGAGCGCACTCCAGCGCGTATGTTCCAGGACATTCGCCCGGTGCGCGCATGAACGTCGGTGTTCCCATGTTCAAGGGGTAAACGGTTTCTTCCACCCTGATGACCGGACTGTTGTACATGATCCCGGTGGACCGCGGCCCCGCTGATTCAACGTATTCGCCTGCTGTCGCGGACGATGTGCCGCTCACGTGTTCCATCGCCTGCAGCTTCCCATCCTTCGTCGCCGCGAGCGCAACCCGCTGACGCGTCTCGGGTCGGTGTCCAGCGCTGGTAAACATGAACTTCCGCGGCACATGAAACTTTACCGGAACGTTCACCGCCTTCGCGGCCATTGCGGCGATCAGAACATGAGGCCAAACGGCGCCTTTGCAGCCGAACGCCCCACCGACGAACGGGCAAATCACCCGCACATTTTCCAGCGGTATATTCCAGGCCCGGGCCAGAATGCTCTGCACCCCTTTGACGAACTGGGTCGCGTCGTAAAGCGTGAGTTTGTCTTCTGCTTCCCAGACCGCAATCGTCCCCGACATCTCGATCGGGTTGTGTGTTTCCACCGGAGTTACGTAGGTTTGCTCGATCCTAACGATTCCATCCTTCTTCAGCGCCGATTCGAGGTCGCCCTTCGCCAGTTGGACCGGAGCACCGTGATTCTTCTCCGGCTTTTTCGCGGCATCACCGGCATTCTTCATGTCCAGCACCGGCTGTTCAGGCGCAAAATGTACCCTCACCAACATGCTGGCGTTCCGCGCCTGCTCGATGGTTCTGGCAACGACGATCGCCACATATTGGCCGCCGTAATGGACTTCATCGTCACTCAGCGGCAGGCGATGTTCGTTACGGATCCCGCTGCCGCTATTCCGTTCTTCCGATCCCTGAGCATTCTTCGGCTTCGGAATGTTGCGATGCGTCAGCACCATTAACACGCCAGGAGCCTTCTCGGCCGCGCTCGCGTCGATCGATAAAATCTTTCCTTTGGCGATATTGCTCTCTACCGGCCACGCGTAGGCGCAGTTAGGCACATCGAACTCCACGGAGTACTTCGCGGCCCCGGTGACTTTGAGCCGGCCGTCGACCCGGTTTCGCGCTGGCCCCATGATGTCGGTTGCTGCCATAGAACGAGTCGTTAACCGGTTTAGGCCATCGCCGTCACTGTGCTCAGGGCGCGCACGATTGTGCGGCGCGCCAGTTCGATTTTGAAAATGTTGTGCTTGTAAGCCCGCGCATTTGCCAGCTCCGCTTCCGCGGCCGCACGAAACGTCGCTTCATCCGCGGGTTTTCCGATGAGTTGCTGTTCCGTCCGCAACGCCCGCCACGGTTTGTGGGCCACACCGCCCATCGCCACGCGCGCTGCCTTGATCTTCTTCCCTTCGTCGAGGTCCAGCATTGCCGCGACGCTTACCAACGCGAACGCGTAGGTCGCCCGGTCACGCACCTTGAGATAATGCGAACGCGTTGCGAATGGCAGCGGCGGAAGATCCACCGCAGTGATGAGCTCATCGGCAGCGAGATTTGTGTCTATATTGGGAGTTGTGCCTGGTAACCGATGAAATTCATCGAATTTGATTTCGCGTTCTCCCTTCGGCCCTTGCACGCGTACGACTGCTTCGAGCGCAGCGAGCGCGACGGACATATCGCTCGGGTTCGTGGCGATGCATTGCTCGCTCTGGCCGAAGATCGCGTGGATGCGATTAAAACCTTCAAGCGCTCCACAGCCGCTGCCGGGCTGCCGCTTATTGCATTGCGGAAAAGCCGGGTCGTAAAAATAAAAACAGCGAGTCCGCTGCATCAGATTACCGCCCACCGTCGCCATGTTGCGCAGCTGCGGACTGGCGCCTGCTACGAGCGCTTCACTTAAGACCGGGTAACGAGATTTGATCAGCGCGTGATCGGCCACGTCCGAGTTACGGGCTAGCGCTCCAAGACGCACACCTCCGTTTGGAAGCTCCTCAATCTGGGCCAGCGGGAGCTTGTTGATATCGACTAACCGGCCAGGGCGCTCGACGCCCATTTTCATCAGGTCGATGAGATTTGTGCCTCCGCCTAAAAACTTCCCGTCCGGTCCCAGTTGAGACAGTGCCGCAGCCGGATCGTTAGCGCGGGAATACGAGAACGGGTTCATGATGGCGTCGCGGTCTTCGCCTGTTTGATCGCTTCCACGATGTTGGGATAAGCCCCGCACCGGCAAAGATTGCCGCCCATCCATTCGCGGATTTCTTCATCGCTATTGGCGTGATTCTCTTTCAGCAAAGCGACAGCCGAGCAGATCTGTCCGGGCGTGCAGTAACCGCATTGAAAACCATCGTGCTCGATGAACGCGGCCTGCACCGGATGCAGCTGGTCCCCGTTCGCCAACCCCTCGATGGTAGTGATTTCGTCGCCTTCGTGCATCGCCACCAGGCTGAGACACGAATTGATACGACGACCATTGGCTAACACCGTGCACGCTCCGCATTGGCCATGATCGCAGCCCTTCTTCGAACCCGTCAGATGCAGGTGCTCACGCAAGAGATCGAGCAGCGTGGTCCGGGAATCGACCGTGACGGAATGCTCCTGGCCATTGATGCGCAGCTTTACTGCAGTGGTGGGCACACTGGGGCTGGCGCTGGGCTGAACTGTTTGTGCGGCGCTGATACCAGGCAGGCTCAGCAAAGTCGGGCCAATCGCAAGCGCGGCGCTACTGGCCGAAATCTTCTTGATGAATTGCCGCCGGGTCTCGGCGTTACTTACCGTCGATGCATAACCTGGGTCTCCATCGGAAGAGCATGGAACGGAGCCATGAGCCATCTCTTAACCAATCGGAGCGCGACGATGACGAGGTGGTGAAAAACTTTCGCGAGGTCGCGCCGGACGTTGCTGCACTGGATAGGCCACAACATAGCTGGCTTGCCAGCCGTAGCCTTCATATGTGGGGTCTACCTCGGCCGAGGCTGGAGCGGGTGAGGGGAATCGAACCCCCGTATGCAGCTTGGGAAGCTGCCGTTCTACCATTGAACTACACCCGCGTTTGGGAGGAGTGAATACTGACCGGTCACGGCTGAATAGTCAAAACGTTCAGTGCCACTTCTGCATCTGTTCTGGAAACGGGCACCGGGCGCAATCCGAATTGTCCCGGAGACAAAAGTCTTCGTAGATCTGAAGTAGCCCCTGCTGGTTTGCGACCGTTCGCAATAGATCGTCGCGCCGCGGATCGTCCCCGAACAGCCGGGTCGCGCCCGTTTCCAATCGTCGATTGCTCAAGGTGGCAGTCAGTTTTGAATATTCCGGCCACACTTCGGCACCCAGGCAGGTCCAAAACGGATATAACACGTTCGCCAGTAGTTCGCCGATGCGCGACTCACCGAGCAGTGCGATGCGCTTTGGCATCGGATCGGCGGTGATGGTGTAGTGCGTGTCCCAAAACGGGTGGCTCAGTTCTTTGAGGTATTTTCGAGCGGCGCGGCCCGTTCCGTTGTTCACCGCGCGCATAAAAGCAGGCCACCCTTCCGTGATCAGGGCAAGAGCGGCCAGCCGGCGCTGGGGATGGTTGGCCGGTCGAGTACTTGTGATGTGCCATGTTTTCGACGGCAGGATCAGGCGCTGCATGCCTTCCCGGTGCGGCCACCAACGATCCCACAGATCCCGGAGATAGGACCGAACTTCGCCCTTAAAGGTGCCGAGATCCGGTGAGCCTAAAAATCCCGCGACCCCGAACAGGAGAGCTTCGATGTCAGTAGAACTCTTCCGGAGATCGCCTAACGGGAGTCGCTGCGCCAGCACTGTGAATGCCAGCTTGTTCTGCTTGTAACCCAACGCAGCTGCGACTTCCTGAAACAAAGCTTCATCGCGCCCGTGAATCTCAATTTTGGCGCGCAACGCAGATGCCTTTCTCCGAAGCCGAAACTGTGAAGCTCCGTGCAGGATGCTGCGAACGGTTTCCTCCGGGAGATGTTTCAGCGGTGCCTGACATCGGCCGGGGCGCGCCAGCGGGACATTCGTCGTGAAAGCCTGGGGGAGAATAGATGGGTCGATCTGAACCTGGGCTACATTTCGATTCGAAAGCGTGCGCGTGAAAAACTCTCGGTCAGATTTTTCGATAAACACATGCAGCACGGTGTCTTCGAACGCTGAATTAGCGGCGTGCCCGTGTGTCTCCCAGCTTCGATCGAGCAGCTCGATTTCGATTGATCCTGCAGTCGGAGGGTGTTCGCCCAGTCGAACCACGGCATGCCGAAAGTCGGGACCGGATTCCCGGTTCCAAATACCGAACTGAACGACTTCGACCTTCTCGCCAGTGGTTGAGACGAATTTGTTGCCGAACTCGCCGGCGAACCACCGCGCTTGCAACTCGAGTTCGTTAGGAAGCGCTAAAGGCAGGAACAACGATTCATCCCTTACACGCGTGGTGCCGCGTATCTGGGCGTAGGGATCCAGCAGGAGCACTGGTCCCGTTGTAATCGACGGAATCCCTTTCGGAAAGCGGTTTGAGCGGCGAAATCAATCAGCGGTGGCACCGCCAACTGCCATGGGAGTTGCTAACGCGTCGTCCGTGAATGTGGCCGGGTTCAGCCGCGCTCTAAGATACGCCACGATATCTTCTACAAATGCAGCTTTCGACCGCGGAAACAGGAAGAGATATTTCGCTCCTTTCCCGGCTGCGGGCAGGATCAGCAGATTCTCGGAGAAAAACTTCGGCTCATGACTAACGAGTGAGCCGTCCAGATCGATCGTTTGCAGAAAACCACGTGCGCCTTTTCGCCCGACAAATGTCACCTTCTTTGGTTCTTCGTTCGTGGCCACCAATGCGCCGAAAAGGTTGGCCGGAATTCGCCGGCCACGCCCGCTGACACACGGCACTGCCCAGGCAATTGTCTCGTTTAGCACGTTGTTCCGATTGAACACAGCGGTCAGCGCCGGTGACAGCTCCGTCGGCAACGTTGACGAGCGATTCAGTGCCGCGGGCCAGTTCAGTTTTTGCAGGACCAGCCAGATCCGTGCTTTCAATGCCCGAAGAATTTTCGGCGCGAAATAAACAAATGCGGCAATGATCAGGACGAACAAAACCAAAGCGACGACTGGATTGTGATAAATGAGCGCGAGGCCGCTCACCACGGCGACGTCTTCGCCAAAGCTGAGGGCCACGTTCGTGAATGGCTCGGGCGAGGTGTTGGTAGCCAGCCGGGTGGTTGTCTTGGCGGTATGGGTGATCAGGCTCGTGCCCCCGGCGAGCAGCGCGACGATGACGCTCATGGTTGGGCTCGGATGCCCCAGGACTTGAATGGCCAGCAGCGCGCCACCGATTGGCCGAATCACAGTGTGAACCGCGTCCCACGCCGAATCGACCCACGGAATCTTGTCAGCAAAAAACTCCACGAAGTAGAGCGCGCCAGCGACGATAATGATAACGGGATCGCCCAGCACCCCGAGCGATTGATAAGCCGGATCGAGGATGATCCAGTGGTAGTGAATCGCCAGACCGGTCGCGAAAACGGTTAGGTAAAGGTTGATACCAGCGAGGGCGGCCAGACCGAGCGCAACGCTGAGCAGATGGAGCCTCTCCACCGGTCAACTATCCGTTACCGCCGAACTGACGCAAGAACAGAGAGCATGTGCTAGTATCTGCGCCATGCTGGACATTCGGTTAATTCGCGAGCAGCCGGAAATGGTTAAAACGCGGCTGGCGACCCGAGCTCCGGGGGTGGCAGATGCCGTCGACGAAGTGCTCAAGGTGGACCTGGATCGGCGCAAGGCCGAGACGGCTGTCCAGCAATTGAACGCCGAACGCAAGCGTTTGAGTAAGGAAATCGGCGGAAAGCGCAGCCGTGGCGAGGACGCGAAGGCGCTGGAAGAACAAGGGCGCGAAATCGGGGAACGAATTACGGCGCTGAACGGCGAAACCGCCGCGTTGGACGAAGAGCAACGCAATCTGCTCCTTCAAATCCCGAATCTTCCACATCCAAATATCCCGTTAGGCAGCGATTCGACGGCGAACGTCACGATTCGGGCTTGGGGCGAAAAGCCCAATGTGGGGCCGGATGTTCTCGATCACGTCGCGCTCGGCGCGAAGTGGAACCTGTTCGACCTCGAGCGCGCGGCCAAGCTGAGCGGGAGCGGATTCATCTGCTTCACCGGTAAGGGGGCGAGGTTGGAACGCGCGCTGATTCAGCTGATGCTGGATGTTCAAACCGGCGATCACGGCTACCTGGAATTGAGTCCTCCATTTCTGGTTCGGCGCGAGTGCATGGTCGGCACCGGGCAGTTGCCGAAGTTTGAGGACGACATGTACGGATTGGAGGATGGGCAGCTGTTCCTCGCGCCCACGGCCGAAGTTCCAGTGACAAATTTTCACCGGGAAGAGATTCTCGCCGCGGCGGATTTGCCGAAAAAATTCGTGGCCTATACGCCGTGTTTTCGTCGTGAAGCCGGTTCTGCCGGCCGGGAGACGCGCGGCCTTATCCGCGTTCATCAGTTCGACAAGGTCGAGTTGGTCAAAATCACTGCGCCGGAAAGCTCGTATGACGAGCTGGAGAGCCTAACGGCCGACGCCGAACGCATTCTGCAGATGCTGGGTTTGCATTACCGGGTCCTCGAACTTTGCGCCGGCGACATTGGGTTTCATGCAGCCAAAACGTACGACATTGAAGTCTGGTCTCCCGGCCAGAACGCCTACTTGGAAGTGTCGAGCTGTTCGAACTTTGAAGATTTCCAGGCGCGCCGAATGAATCTTCGATACAAGGACGCAGAAGGGAGAAACCGCTTTCCGCACACCTTGAACGGATCGGGACTGGCGCTTCCAAGATTATTTGCCGCTCTGATCGAAGCCGGGCAACAAGCGGATGGATCCATTCATTTGCCGGAACCGCTGCACGATTATTTTGGGGCGAAGGAGATTCGTTAGGTCGGAATCACGGGTAACGCCGCGAAAAGTTCAAAATTCCAACATCCAAGCATTAAAATAAACCGAGGCTGGTGGGACGCGCCTCTCCGAGCGCGTTGGTACCTGCTACCGCCGGAGGCGCCCACTTTTTCGCAGCTTCGCTGCGAGCACAATTAGCAACGCGCTCGGAGATCGCGTTCCACCAGGCGCTGGGTGTAGTGCGACTTGCGCTCTCGGCTTCTGTGGATGTTGGATCTTGGGAATTGGAGCTCGCCGCGACGGTTCGCGTCGCGGCTCACAGCAGCTCAAGCTGCGCCCCGGGCGTTTCGGCGGCAGTATCTGCGCCGGCTCCGACTAACGGCAGATCGAACCCGAGTCGCTGAGCAAGCCTCTGGCACGTTTCGGGCGCGAACCCTTCGAAGTGATTCCCCGCGAATGCCCACACACTCCGAACTTCCGGAAGATGCCGCTCGATTCGAATCGCCCAGCTGTCCAGCGCGGCCTCCCGTTTCCACAATAGCTTGCCGTAACTGTGCAGGTGTTTGCCGTCCTGATTGTATTTCGTGGAGTAGTCACCAAGCAGGCGCAGGTAGAGGAAATCGGCGGTCCGCGGTAAAAACTCGAACGGCGCAAGATTGCGTTCATCAAGCGGACTGGTATCGGCCCATACCCACGCAATCCGGTATTTCTCCAACAGCCCGATGATCTGCGGCCGATGCCAGCCGCCGTGGCGAAATTCGATGGCATACCGAAATGTTTTCGGTAGTTGCCGCAGGAATGACCGCAGCGCGGTTTTGCCATCCTCCGGCGAGAACGCCGGTGGAAGCTGGATCAGGATGACGTGCAGTTTGGCCGCCAATGGCTCCATTGCCCGGAAAAATTTATTCAGCTCTGTGTTGCAATCGCGCAGTCCACAGGCATGCGTGATCGCTCGCGGCAATTTGCACGAGAACCGGAAGTGCGGCGGCGTGAGCTTAACCCAACGTCGCGCGATTTCCGGCGCCGGAGGGCTGTAAAATGTCGAATCGATCTCTACCGCCGGAAAATAGCGGGCATAAAATTCGAGCCAGTGCGACTCGGGAACTTCACGTGGATAGAATCCGGGCTGCCAATCTTCAAATCCCCATGCCGACGTGCCAATGCGGATCTTCTGCTGGTCGTTTAGGTTCAAAAAAGTGTTTGCAGACCGTAAATCTTTTTTTCCGCCGGGAAAGTCCACCGCACGTGCCGCTTACGAAAACAGCTACGACAACTTGACGCAACGACGAACGCATTTACTCTGCGGAACCCCATGAACGCTCGATTAGCTGTTCTCATTTTAACTATGTCCGTGGCCGGCTTTTTAACCGCCGACCTCCGTGGTGCCGTCGTCTTCGGGCCTGGAAACAAAGGGAAGTTCGTAGCTCCGGGTGAAGAGGAAATGAATGGGACCGCCGCCGAGCTGTTCCATGTCGGACAAGAAGCCGAAAAACGTGGTGACCTGCGCAGGGCGATCAAAGCTTACACAAGTATTGTTCGCCGGTTCAACAAGGATGCCATCGCGCCGGGTGCCGCATTTCGCACTGCTGAACTTTTCGAACAGCTGCACGGATACCACAACGCTGCCGACTCCTACCGCTACGTGGTAGAGCACTTTCCCGGCAGCCAGTATTTTGAGCCGGCCATTGAGGGTCAGTTCCGGATTGGCGAGATGTATCTCAACGGCACAAAGAACAAATTTCTCGGTATCTCGATGGGTAGCTCGCTCGACCACGCAGTGGAGGTTTTTGCCGCGGTCATCCGCACTGCGCCTTACGGAAAGTACACCGCCCGCGCTCAATTCGACATCGGGCTGGTTCGGGAGAAACAAAAAATCACCGAGGCCGCCATCTCGGCCTATACTGCGGTTGTCGAAAAGTTCCCTAACGATCGGTTGGCGCCAAACGCGCAATATCAGATCGGCTATCTGTGGTTGAACGTCGCCAAGGCTGGAACCAAGGACATCGATGCCACGGCCAAGGCCCGCACCGCATTTGAGGACTTCTTGTTTCGTTACCCGAATAGCGAGAAGGTGCCGCAGGCTCGGGCAAACCTCGAGTTCTTGTCGCGAAAACAGACAACCAGCGCGTTGGACATCGCGAAGTATTACGATAAACAGAAGCATTATCGCGCGGCGGTGATCTATTATAATGAGGTCATTCGCCAGCTGCCGGGTTCCAGCGAAAGTGACAAAGCCAAAAAGCGGATCGATCAAATCCGGGCCAAGGTCGGGGAACAGGCGCTGATGCCGATCGCCGACGACCACGCTGTTGCGGACAAGAAGAAGGAGCACAGCGACACTGCCAGCTCCAAGAATCATTCACCGGCTGGCAGCGGCGCCAGCAGTTCAGCCCCTTTGCCGCCGCCCGAGACAGATACCTCCCTTCCACCGGCTGCTTCACTGCTGCCGGACAACACGACCGCTCCCGCGGGTAGCTCCGGCTCTTCCAGTGGCAGCCTGCTGGACGGCACCAGTACTGGCGGCACCGGCAGTTCGTCGTCAGAGGCTTCGGGTTCGCCGGATGCGACGCCCTCACCGGCGCCGTGAAAAGGCTTTTCGGGTCGTTTCTTCTGCCTTTCCTCTTCGCGGGTTGCCTCGGCTATACCATAGGTCCGGTTAAGCCGGCCTATCTTAGCGATGTTCACTCAATCTCCGTGCCGACCTTTAAAAACGACACGTTGATTCCGCGGATTGAAGTGTTGGTGACCGACACCGTGATCAAGCAATTTCAACAGGACGGCACGTTTAAGATCGGCAGCGACGACAACGCCGACGCCATTTTGCAGGCTGAAATTTCGCGGGTCAGTCGATCACCGGCGCGGTCGCTGCGGGAGAACGTACTCTCAACAACTGAATTCAATCTGGTGATGCGCGTGAAGTACAAGCTCGTCGGACGCGATGGCAAAACAATCGGGCCAGCCGGTGAGGTCCAAGGCACGACCAGTTTCTTCCGGGGAAGTGATGTTGTTACCGATGAGCGGCAGGCGTTGCCACTGGCCGCTGAAGAACTTGCTACCCATCTCGTCACTCAAATTAGCGAGGGTTGGTAGGTTCATGACGGGCGAACAAAAGCTCTGGGACATTCTCAACGACAAACTCGAGACGCTGAGGGCGAGCAATCGATTGCCCGAAGCGATTCGAGTTGCGGAGACCGCCCTGGATCTGGCCAAGCGCGCGTTTACCGACAACCCGGCTTCTCTGGCGGTGAGCTATGAAAAGCTCGGTCAACTGCTTGATCAGGCGGGAGACCGAACGGCCGCTAAGCCTTATCTGTTGAAGACGCACGAGCTCCTGGAGAAAGCTGACCCACCCGATCGGCGGGCGCTCTTTCGATCCGCTCGGCGCCTCGCGTTTTCGTGCGACAACCTCGGCGAAACCGACGAGGCAATCCGATATTACGAGAAAGCGATTGCGGCCGGCACCGAGCTGGAAGATCTGCCCTACTCGGACCTCGGGACGATGTTAAACAATATCGCCCTGATCTTTCGCAAATCCGGACGTCAACGCGCAGCGGAGCCGTATTACCTGCATGCGCTGCAGATTTACGAACAGCACCTCGGCCTCGAACACGCCGATGTGGCGTCGGTGCTCAATAACCTTGGTGTGTTTTACACTAACGAGCGGCGTTTCACTGAAGCCGAGAAAGCTCACCTCCGGGCTTTGGCCATCCGCGAGAAAGTTCATCCGCCGACTCATCCCGACATCGCGCAGTCGAAGTGCAATCTGGCGGTGGTCTACCACTCGCGTGGTGATTACACGCGTGCGGCTGAGCTTTATCGCGCATCGTTGAAAACCTGGGAAGAAGCGACCGACAAGCCGCCTGAAGATTACGAGGTGGTCGCCGCCAACTATGCGGATCTCCTGCGCTCGTTAGGCAAAGCTCGGAAGGCGCAGGCTTTGGAAGCGCGAGCGAAAAAGAAACGCCGCGGTTGATTGGGACTAAGTCAGCCGGGCAAATGCTGACGAAGGTGGTGCTCACGAGAGGACTCGAACCTCCACGGGTTTCCCCATACGGTCCTGAGCCGTACGCGTCTGCCAGTTCCGCCACGTGAGCCGATGGAACGCCCCTACATTGCTCAGTCGCACCGAGCGCGCAAGTCGTCCAGTCAGCGGCGCAACCAACCCAAGCGTGCGGTCGATCCCAAATCCGTTATCTTGTTGCCGGGAGGCAAGCTTATGAAGAACCGTACGTTCACCGTCACAGTGATTCTTTTAATTACCGCAGTGGCGCTGGCGCCGATGTCCTTCGCAAGGATCCACACCACTGAAGTGGTCGGCACCGGTCATCTCATTGTCTGGCGGAGCCCCGGGCTCGGCAACGACTTGATTGTTCGGGTGCTGATCGATGGGCGGAAGGCAGCAGACGTGACCTACGGTGGACATTTCGAAACGAACATCACTGCTGGACGACATGTAATTGGAGTGCAGGCATTTCCCCAAATTTTTCCGGGTCCTCCGTGGAACGTTGAAATTAATGTGCGACCAGGCGAGCTGTTCAATTTCACCGCAAAAGGCAGTATCTCCCAGCTCATCCTGAAGCGGACCTGAAGCGGGTGCGCCGTCTCAAAGTTCGTGAAGCGAAGAAGCCCGCTCTCCGCTAAACACGCGAAAAGACGCGAAAATGGGGACCGTCGAATCAGTTCTTCTTCGCTCTTTCGCGTGTTTCGTGGACTGAATCTTTCGATTCCGCGCGTGGCGCAGGAACGCAGGTTCTCCTCCACGCATCGCGCTTAGGAACTCACATTTACATCAGATCCCGCGCAACTCGCTCACCGTTTTGACGGTTCAAGTACTACTATGAAGCTCCACCTCTCCAAATCGCGCTGGTTTCCTTTCGTTGCAGTATTCGCAATTGTCCTTGCCTTCGCTTCCACGTCCGACGCGCGGCATGGCCGCTACTCAGGATGGGGAGAAGGTCGGCTGGTCATTAAACGAGCGCCGGATCTAGGGAACCTTGCCTATGTGCAGGTCAAAATCGACGGTGCGCTCGCGAACGGCCTGTTGTACGCGCAAGGCTATGATGCGCCGCTCGCCAGTGGGCGGCACCTGATCGAAGTTCGACTGGCGCCGGGTCTTTACACCTACTCACCCTCGGCGTTGATTCTTGATGTTCACCCCGGGCAAACGTATTCGTTCCAGGCGGCGAAGCGTGGGGGCGCGTTGGTGTTGGCGCGCGACGGCTACTTGTTTCGTTAGGTCGATCCCGAGACCTGTTGGCCGCCCGGCCGAGCGAGTCGGCTGTC
The DNA here is from genome assembly GCA_045809745.1 of Chthoniobacterales bacterium. Taxonomy (GTDB): domain Bacteria; phylum Verrucomicrobiota; class Verrucomicrobiia; order Chthoniobacterales; family UBA10450; genus DATFCK01. The sequence goes on from JBJMXE010000064.1 coordinate 24,589, forward strand.
AACCATAATCTCCATAGCAGGACGGCGTAAGTGGCTCATTTGGTGCTGCAACGGCAGTGAGTGAATCAACCCCACCGCGCCCTTCTCGCATTCTCGACCTTCCTTCTCGTCGTCGCCGGACTTCATTCCGCGGACGCTCGCAAGCCAAAGGCTAGACCCAACGCAGCGTTCGTCAGCCAATCCGTTCCGACTGCGATGTCGGTCGGCCAGACCTACAGCGTTTCGGTGACGTTTCAGAACACCGGAACGGTTACCTGGTCCGGCGGCGCGCGGACCCAGCTTGGATCGTTCGGCCCGAAAAACAACAACACCTGGGGCGTTCGCCGCATGGGGGTCGGTGCCGACGTTGTACCCGGCGCAAACACCACATTTAGCTTCTCGGTTGTCGCGCCAAAAAAAGCGGGCAATTACAATTTTCAGTGGCGGATGGTCCAGGGCGCGACCTGGTTTGGCGGCGCCAGTACGAACGTTGTCGTTAACGTCACATCTGTATCGGCAACGCCCAGCCCGACTCCGACGGTTACACCGACCGCGACTCCAACTCCTGCGCCAACAGCCACGCCATCGGCGACGCCGACGCTTGGTCGTGCCACCGTTTACATTGCGCACCTCCGCGCCCAGAGCGCTGGTTCCACCGGCAGCGGGACAGCGATACTGAAGCTGTCTGAAGACGAAACGTTCGCCACGGTCGCATTCAGTTATAGCAATTTATCGTCGCCCGTTATCTCAAAACATGTTCATGGACCGGCGAACCCGGGCCAGAGCGCGGGCATTCTGTTCGATCTCGATACTGTTCCGCGAACTGCCGACGGAACGTATTTCTGGGTTTTTAAATCGGTCGGGACGAACACGGTTGGTGACATCGTGGCGGCGATTAAATCCGGCCGCACTTACTTCAACGTTCACTCGAGTCTCTCGCCAACCGGGGAAATCCTCGGCATGTTCAATCTTGGAGGCGGCAGTCAGACCGTTCCGATTCCAACACCGCCGCCGGCGCTTCCGGGCGGCACGCCCACGGTTCAGGACGCTGCGCGATTTTTAAACCAATGCACCTGCGGCGCGACTGCGCCCATGATCGACAAGGTTCAGCAGCAGGGCTTCCAGGCTTTTTTGGACGAACAGTTCGCGTTGCCGGCGAGTTCAAACCTGAGTTTCCTCGATGCCCACACTTCCGAGCCTGACCCGCACGACACGCTCAATGCCTGGTGGACGCTGGCCATCACTGCGCCGGATCAGGTGCGTCAGCGAGTGGGATTCGCACTCAGCGAAATCCTGGTGACGTCATTTAATAACGGCAACATCTACAACCACCCGGAAGGCATGTCGACTTATGTCGACATTTTGGCTAGCGGCGCGTTCGGTAATTACCGCCAGTTGCTCGGAAACGTGACGCTTAACCCCACCATGGGCGTTTATCTAGACATGCTCCGGAACGATAAGGGCGATCCTGACAGCGGAAGTCACCCTAACGAGAACTACGCACGTGAATTAATGCAGCTGTTCTCGGTCGGTTTGTATCAGCTCAATGTCGATGGCAGCCTGATGTTGAACGACAGCGGCGAGCCGATTCCCACCTACGGCCAGCCTGACGTCAGCGGACTGGCCGCAGTTACCACCGGCTGGACCTTCGCCGGTGCTCCGCAGTTTTGGGACTGGGATCACGAAGATTTCCGGCAGCCGATGATGTCATTCCCGTGGCATCACACGCCTGAGGCCAAAACCATTCTGAGCGGAACCGTTGTCCCGGCCGGCCAGACGCCAGATGTGGATCTCGGCCAGGCGCTGGATACCATCTTTAATCATCCGAACGTTGGCAGGCTCATCGGGCGAGAGCTCATTCAGCGCCTGGTTACCAGCAACCCCAGTCCGGGATACGTGTACCGGGTGGCCTCAGCATTCGACGATAACGGGCAGGGCGTGCGTGGCGATCTGAAGGCGGTAATCAAGGCGATTTTGCTGGATTATGACGCCCGCGGACCTAACAAAACCGGGCAGGGCGCCGGCAAACTGAAGGAACCCGCACTCCGCCTAACCAGCCTCTATCGAGGATTGAGTAACACTCCGGCGGATGGCGTTTATTCCTTCTGGCTGGCAGACGAGTTCGGCCAAACGCCGCTATCGTCCCCTACGGTGTTCAACTTCTTCTCTCCCGACTACGCCGCTCCGGGCGCAATCGCACTGGCTGGACTGGCTAGTCCCGAATTCCAAATCACGACGGAAACGACGGTCGTGGAACAGGCTAACACCGTTTATGCCGCACTCTTCTGGCAGGACATCCCACTGGACATCAGCTTTGAAGAGACTCTCGCCGGGAATCCCGCCGCTCTCGTCGATTATTTCAATCGCGTTTTCATGAACAGCAGCATGTCTGACCCGATGCGCACAGTGCTGATTACCACCATCACCAAACTTCCCGCGGACGATCCGGAGGAGCGCGTGCTCAGCGCGCTATGGCTGGTTCTGAACTCGCCGGAATACGTAATCGAGAAATGACCAGCAATATGACTCAACCCACTCGCCGGACTTTTATTCGTCAAGCCGCCAGTGCTGCGTAAGGCACAACGGGATTGCTCAGCACGATCTGGGATCTGCGAAAGGTAAACTCCGCCACCAGGCTGGGCGATTATAAGTC
>JBJMXE010000065.1:0-15701 GCA_045809745.1 Chthoniobacterales bacterium
CGCGACCAGGGACTGCGGGTGCGAAAAGATGGCACGATGTTTCATGCGGACGTCGTAATCACCGCTCTTCGGGACGATGCCGGAACGCTGCGCGGTTTTTCGAAGATCACCCGCGACATGTCGGATCAGATTCGGGCGCGTGCAGTGGAGGCGGAAAAAATCGCAGCGGTTAAAGCGAACCAGGCGAAAGACGAGTTCCTGGCGACTCTCAGCCATGAGCTTCGCACTCCCCTGACGCCGGCCTTAGCCGCAGCCAGTTTCATGGCGGAAAATATGTCCGAGCTTCCGGAGAAATTCACAAACGACGTCCAGATCATCCGCCGAAACGTGCAGCTCGAGGCGCGCTTGATTGATGATCTTCTTGATTTGACCCGTATTAGCACCGGGAAAGTGGAGCTGCATCAGCAGCGGATTAATGCTCATTCTGTGGCGCAGGACGCTCTGACGATGGCGCGCTCGGATATCCACCGTAAACAACTTACGGTCCGGAGCGCCTGGGAGGCCGAGCAGCCGTCGATCTGGGCGGATCCGGTGCGGGTCGAGCAGGTTTTTTGGAACCTCATCAATAATGCGGTCAAATTCACCGGGCCCGGCGGAGAGATCACAATTCAAACCTGGAACGAAGACGGCAGTTTCTATTTTGCGATTACCGACACTGGAATCGGCATCGAGCCGGACAAACAGGACCTGTTATTTAAGGCGTTCGAACAGGGTGAACGGGGGATGAGCCGCAGATTTGGCGGGCTTGGCCTCGGATTATCCATTTGCAAAAATCTTGTGGAACTCCATGGCGGCAAGGTCTCGGTTAATAGCCGCGGCAGGGGCTTCGGCACCACTGCGACGGTGCAGTTTAAAAACATTGCCGAGACACCCACGGCCGAGGATGAGCAGGAGCCGGTCGGAGATCAGCATTTGCCGTCTTTGCGCATCCTGCTGGTGGAAGACCACGATGATACCCGGCGCATTTTAGCGCGGCTGCTGACTCATTTTGGTTACAACGTTTCGATCGCTAGCACCGTGGAAGAGGCGCGGAATACGTTCCGAGCAGAACGTTTCGACGCGATTCTAAGCGACATCGGTCTTCCGGACGGTACTGGATATGATCTCATCGCCGAGGCCAAAAAAACACATGATGTCAAAGCCGTCGCGTTGACGGGTTACGGTATGTCCCAGGACATACGGCGCAGCAAAGAAGCGGGGTTCGACTTCCATCTGACGAAGCCGGTCGATGTAGCCGAGTTGCGCACCGTACTGCGGAAACTCAGCGCTTAGCGCTCCGCGGTTCGATTGAGGAATTTGCTTCGCCCGGCACGGCGCAATCGTGGGGCTTTATCCAAATCACGGGTGAGCGTCTCGCACGAGAGCACTTCCGGCGCGGCCAAGATTTGACAAACGAAACAGGATATTAGAATAATTTTTATCTAAGGACGGAACTCCAGGGATTCGGTAAGCAGGTATGAAAGTACTAGCGAGTCGGATTGTTGAAGGGCTGAAAACGGCGGATCACTTTGCCGTGTACGAATCAGAGCTCGAGCATTTTTGGCCGGCCGAAGCCAACAACCGCGAAGTAAAGATACAAAATTTCGCGCGGCAGCACGGATTGCGACTTCGTTTCTACAAGGCAGGCCTGTGTGCGATTTTCGACCGGCAGCAGTCAGAACGCATTCCTGCCAACAGCACGTCGGCCGATGGTGCTCAGTTTTAACCGGTGTCCTCCCAGTCCCGCGGGCGCGAAAGTCCGCAGAGAGACCCGCAGAAACCAGCGATACTTGCGCAACGGTTAGACGTGCGGCTCGGCGTCCTTCGAACGCGAGACCCCGATCATGCCAATGAGATTTCTCCGGTCGTCCTTCATTGGTTTGACTGTCACGTCGGCGACAAATCTGCTGCCGTCCCGATGGCAAACGTTGAATTCTCCGCTCCAGGTTTTCCCTTTGCGCAGTCGATCCATGATCTTGGACGCGGGGACCCGTGCCGATGGCGGCACGGTCAGCTCGATGCTTTGGCGGCCCAGCGCTTCGTGCCATTTCCAACCATACAGGCGTTCGGCGACGGCGTTCCAAAACACCACCCGACCGTCGAGGTCAGTTGCGATCACGGCTTCCTTTAACGAGTTAGTGAGCGGAAGTGCTACCCTGGACCGGGTCCGTTTGGGTCGCTCTGGCGCGGCGCGCAAGGTTTGCGGCATTTACGGATTTCAACGGATTAGTCTCAGGCCGGCAAGCACATTCGCTTCTTCCGCAGGCAACCGGTAAACCGGAACAGTTCGAATGTAAGGCAGTGCGTCTAAAGGAACGGGTCGAAAACGGTGTAGCCGTATATGCATTAGCCGGGGAAATCGATTTCCATTTCGCGCCTGTGCTGAGGACGGTCCTTCAGGGCAAAGTGAAGGAGCAGTGTCCAGCTCTGATACTGGACTTCAGCGAGGTACAGTTCATCGACTCCCGCGGGATTGCTGTCGTGCTCGAGTACTTGCGCGATTCGGAAAGCTACGGTGGCAGAGTTTGCCTGGCCGCTCTGAACGCTGAAGTGAAGCCGATTATCGACACGGTGCGACTCGAAACAGTGATGCCGATTTTCCTTAGTGTCGCCGAAGCTGCTGAGGCAATGAACAGCCAATCACCGCCGACAGCCGACCCGTCCGGCTGAACGCGAACATTCACCATAGCCGACCAAAACGCCTCTGCCGGCGGTTCTAACCTGCCGTTTGCGGCCCGAGTCTGTCCCGATACTGGACGTCGAACGCGCGCAAGGCTGCTTCGATCGTTAACCCAAAACCCACAACGCCATCCTGCACGCTGCGTCCGAGCAGTGCGACCCATACGTTATTTCGCCAGGACAATGATGGCCGCCGTTCCGCAGCAGGACTCGACGGGTGCGATGCGCAATATCGATCCATCAGCTTGGCGGCCGCGGTGGCATCGGCTTTGGCTGAACAGATCGGCATATGCACATGCTGCTCTTGTCGTTGATCGCTGACAATCGGTAGCGCCACTGTTCGCCGCGTAGGACAAATTCTGAGACGCTCTAGGAATCATTGTGAATAACTTCTCAATCGCCGCTTGGGACGTCGTTATGTCGGCACTGATCCACGAAAGGCATCGATCTTGTCCACTCGCGGCAGAGCCACCGATTTATCGCAACCCGCGCTTTCCAGAATTGCTTCGATAATTCTCTGATCCTGCAATCCTTCTTCGCCCGGCGTATAGGGCTGTCGATTGTGCAAAACGCAGTCGGCCATGTGGTCCATTTCATTGGCGAACTGGTCGCTTTCGGGAATGGGCGGCAACGGCGGATCGTTAGGCTGGCTAAACATCTTCAGGCCGCGATATGGAAACGCCGGATTCATTCCGAAGGTTCCGCGATCTGCGATGATTCGGTATTCCTTGGTGTCATGCGCGTCGAACGAGCAGGAGCAATTTGCCAGAACCCCGCTGGGGAACCGCATTTGCCAGGCCGTGCTGGCGGCAACCTCCTTGAACCGTGGATCGTTTAGCGGCTGGGTTGCTCTGGCAAAAACCTCGATCGGCTCTTCGCCTAACAGGAACCGGATTGTGTTGATGCAGTAAACCCCAACGTCACCCACCGCGCCGCTGCCGGAGAGCTCTTTATTGAGACGCCACTCCATCTTTTCCACCATTTGTGAGTTGGCCGATTCGATTAGCTTCACCGGTCCAAACGTTTGGTCCCGGACCATTTTGTGGATTGCGCGGTTCATCGGTTCGTATTGGATACGATAGGCGATCATCAACTTTACGTTCGCCTTGTTGCAGGCATCGATCATCTGCTGGCACTTGGCGCTGCTCGTTTCCATCGGCTTTTCGCAGAGCACATGTTTCCCAGCTTGAGCGGCGCGTATGGTATATTCGGCGTGCATGGAATTCGGCAGCACATTGTAGACAACCCGCACGTCCGCGTTGTCGCGAATGCGATCAAACGTCTTGTAGTCGTAAACTGCCTCTGACTTCACCCCATTTTCCTGCGCGACTTTGTGAGCTTTACCGGAATCTCCGCTGACGAGTGCAACCAGCTTTGCTCTTTTCGAGGTCCGAAATGCCGGGATCAGCTGGCCCATGGTTAGGCGACCGAGGCCGACCAGCGCAAATCCGATCCGTTGATCCTGGGGAAGGGGCTCCCCACCAGCCGCGGTAACCGGCTGAGGTGAGTTTCCGCGTCCGAGTGGGTCGGCAGCGGCGGCGAGTTGCAGCATGGCCGGCGTCAACGATGCCGCCAACAGACCGCGGCCCGCTCGCGTTAGAAAACTACGACGATCAACTGCTTGGATTTCATTCAGTGCGCTCACCTTCAGAGATCGCGAGCGGGGTGGTGGTCAGACCTCTCGTTATGCGATGCCAAAGTGAGCGGCTCCGCCGCTGTGGCTTTACCAACGGCAGCGGAGCTCGCGTTCCACAACGGCTCCGGCGCCATCATTTGACCATGTGCGAGTCATGTTCTACCGCCACAGTTCCGTGCCGCGAAGGCCGGATCCTTAGGAACACCTGAACCGCATACGGCAGATCGGTTCCATAATATTTCTCCAGCCGGTCCGGCATGTCATTGATGGTGAACTGTGCGCCGAGGCCGACATCGATGCCGCGGTTGTGGATCACGTCGTGAACAAACCCTATGGTGTAGCCGCCAATTGGAAAAACACGCTCCACATCAGAGCCACTTAGCACGAGCTCATGTCCGGATTTCTCAACCCTTTCCCAACGGGCATACACGGTGTTGCGGCCACGCTGGAAGTTGGTCTCAACCAGGAATGACTCCGATCGACCCTCGCGGGTGATGTCATTTTGACCCCAGACAAAAGAGGTAGCCCAGTTCGCATCCGGTCCCAGCGGCAGGTTGTAGATCGCGGAAGCGGTGGTTCGATGCTCCTTGAGATCCGGCGCGAGCTCTTCCGGGCTTTTGATATAACCGTGAGAGACTTGCAAAGCCAGGTTGGGAACGGGGTTCCAGGAGACCCGGCCGCTGTATGAATCAAAACGTGGCTTGTCAAAATTATAGCGATCCTCGTTAGGCTCGCGACCAGTAAATATGCTGCCTTCGATTTTCACGTTGTTCCATTGTAGGCTCGCTGTCGCTACTCCAAAGGTGATGTGGCTGGAGTCCTGCCAGTGATGGCTGATCGGTGCATCCGGCATGTCCATGGCACTCTGACGGTGCATGAACGTTGGCGGGCCCAGTGCAGGCTCCCCGGGGTAGCCGAAGTAAAGGTAGCTTGAAAGATCGTCGGTGAATTTCTGTGAATAGCTCACTGACAGTTCGTCGAACAGATCGTGCGGGTGTTGACGATCGTGCAATGCCTGTCCATGCCAGGATTCGCCGCTCTGAAACAGTAAAGGGTAACCACGCCCTCCTTCGGTCAGCGGATCCAGGCTCATCATGAGCCGGGCTCCGACTTGAATGCTATCGTTAATCGGATGCGAGTACATTCCCATGATCCAGTTAGGCATGTCGATCCGGTCGTCGCCGCGGGATGTGCTGGCATAAACGAAACGGGGGAATGCGCCGCCATGCAGCATCAGCATGTCCTGTCCGAACATGAACATGTGGCCGTAAATCGGAGTGGAATCGGGCATCCACGATGTCCCCGAACTTTCTCTCGACATTGGATCGGCGAGATTGATGGAGGAGGTCATCGCCATGACGTGCTCGGCTTGATGTTGAGGGACAGCCGCGGTGGACGTTGTTGCGGTGTGTTCATGCCGGTGCACGGTTGGCTTTGAGGGCTCTTGCTTCTCCTTCACCGGCACCAGTGCCATACCGCACTTCGGGCATTCACCGGGTTTGTCTGACAGCACGTCAGGATGCATCAGGCAGGTGTAATGCGAACGAGCATGATGTATCGGTGCAGGTCCAACGGCTTGCTGCGCCAGGCCTGAAGACTGGAAAATGAATCCGAGCATCGCCGCCAGGAAGAGAAATATCGTCAATCGGTCGTTAGACATGATTTAAAGGGCAAAATTTTTTGGTGAAGTGTGGATCTGGCGCGGCGGCCGAAAATCGCGGCGCCACAGCCGTGATGGGCGCACAGTCAGGACCACGCGCCCATATTCAGACGGGTGAATAGTCTCGATTGCGTCGCTAGACTAGCGACAGAGGGGGAGCGTGGGCAGGGATGCTCCGCTTGAGATCAGTGAGAATGTTAGGCGGCGGCGGACCGGTATCTAGGGTGGCGGGTGGTTGCGAGGCAAATGAAGCGCTCAGCCCATCGACGTCACGCCAAAGATTCTCGATTGCTTCAACCGCGGGTGGCGCTTTGTTGGCAAAGGTGGGCGCTGCCGGTTTACCCGCAGGCAAGCTTTTACAGCATAACAGATCGCCACAGCCCTTCTTCTGCTGCGGCTTGGGAGCCTGCTTTCGAGCGGCGTGCATCGGACACTCGTCTGGATCCGCCTGAATTTTGGGGATAGGCGCCGCAGTCGCCGCCACGAATGCGCAGTGCGTGGTGGTGACATTCCAGGAGACGCAAAGTAGCGCGGTAAGAAGCACGCGCCGTATGCGAGTAGAATCGACCATTATCCAAAGGATGGTAATGGCTTTCCTGCGGGAAATCCAGCCCTGCGGATTTTCATCGTCCGGTTGGCTCGACTTCACAGAGGTCGACATACCACAGGTAGCGACGCATCTCCGAAGGCGTCCCAGTAATTCGCGAAGCGGAGCAAAGTGAGCGGCTTCGCCGCTGTGGATTAACAACGCGCGCGGAGCTCGCGTTCCACCTGCAAGCGGACGAGTGGATTGCGGTCTGCATGCGAACCTCCTTTTGTCATCACGAGGGAAATCGAGAGATCTCTCGCCCTGGCGAGCGAAGCGAGAAAGGCCGCCCGAAGTCGGACGCCGTGCGCGCGTTACACGCCAGCCACCCTCAGTAGAACAGTCCGCGGTTGTGGTTCAGCATTCCCGCCGGTCCCACTGAATTCTTCCTCATTGCTGTCAAAAACGAGTTCCAACTCATTGTGCGAGCAACCCACCGTTTGACTAACGGTCTCAAACGATATCCCCCCCCCGGTTAGGTCCGCCGCCAGGATGGCACGATCCGACGACTGGCCGCCATAAATGAGCAGGACAACGTTGTCGCCTGCCGTAACCACGCGCCACTTTTCTCGCGAGCGATCGCGCAAAGCAGGGAAGCTGCTTCGCAATTTCAGGCAAGTGCGATAGAGATTCAGGACACGGGCCTTATCATTGGAGTTCAGGTCGGCCCAATTCAGCTTGGATCTTTCGAACGTTTCCCTCGCTTGCGGGCTCGGGATTGTCTCCCGAACACCGGGGTCGCGGAAACCAGCGAACTCGCTGAACTCACGTCGACGTCCTGCTATGATTTTTTGGCCGAGCTCATGGTTATGATCGGTAAAATATTGAAACGGCGTGGTTGCTGCCCATTCCTGACCCATGAAAACCATCGGGGTGTAAGGCGCCAGCAGTACTAATGCAGAGGCCGCGCGATAGGCAGCAGGAGACACGACGTGGCTTAACCTTTCGCCGAACGCCCGGTTCCCGACCTGATCGTGATTAGAGATACAATAAATTAACTGTTCTGGACGCACAGAACTTGGATTGCCGCCGCGGTTTCTGCCGCTCGTTCTTTGCACCTGCCCGGTGAATAGCCAGCCCCTCTCCAGGGTTGTCGCAAGTTCCTCAACCGTTCCGTCGTAATTCCTGAAATAAGCATCGCGGTTTCCGGTCAACATCACATTCACCACATGGTGAAAATCGTCAGCCCAGCATCCGTCTAGACCGGCGCCGTCATGATCAGTGTCGGCGATGAGTTGCGGATCGTTGCGATCGTCCTCGGCAATCACGAATCCGCCTCGTGCCTGCGCTGTCTTCGCGATCTCGGTCAGCACGTGTACATCCGAGCAGTCGACGATTGCATGGGTCGCATCCAGTCGGAATCCATCCACGTGGAACTCATCCATCCAATAAGCGATGTTCTGAACGAAGAAATATCGGACTGGCGGCCGCTCAAAATCGAACGCCGAACCCCACGGTGTTTTGTGAGTCGGATGAAAGTAGCCCGGGTGAAATGCGCCGAGGTAATTTCCGTCCGGCCCGAAGTGGTTATACACCACATCCAATATGACGGTTAGGCCGAGGCGATGAGCAACATCGATCAAGCTGCGAAAATCGTCCGGCCTGCCGTAAACCCGAGCCGGGGCATAAAGACAAACTCCATCATATCCCCAGTTTCGTTCGCCCGGAAAATCGGCGACCGGCATGATTTCGATCGCGGTAAAGCCGGCATCCGCAATGTGCCGAAGTTTTTCAGCGGCGGCAGCGAACGTGCCACCAGGAGTGAAGGTTCCGATGTGAAGTTCGTAAATCGTGAGATCGCGCAGGCCGGCGGGTGACCACGCGTCATCGCCCCACCGAAAATTATTCTCCACCACCATCGAAGGCCCGTGAACTCCTGCCGGTTGATACCGCGTGGCCGGGTCGGGAAAAGGATTTGAAGTTCCAAAACGATATTTGTAGAGGTCGCCGGGTTTGCCCTCGAGATCGACAGCGCTGTAAAATCCGCCGGACTCCGGCGTCATCTTAATGGACCGGGCGACGGTACCGTCTGGTCGATATACAACGAGACCGACGTCCTGGTGCGCCGTCCAAGTGCGATATCGCACGCCAGCCGGAGTGACCTCCGGACCTTGGAAGAATTGATCGGGCTTGTCCGTATTAACGGTCTGCATTGAACGACATGGGGTAGCAATAGCGTAGTTAGTCATAGCCGCAAATCAGCAAGCCGGGGGTATGTTAGAAGATTGTCGGATGACGCCCCGTCGCTGGATGTGCGGATGTAGCAATGGCCGGCGCGCACTGGAAGCGGAGCCGAGATTTTTACGCGGATAGTTTGGTAATCCGCAAAGAGCGATCCTCGCTGATCTCCACCCGGAACAGTTCGTCGAAGCCTTCAGCCTTGGTTGGCCGCTGAAGTCGTTTCGCCGTCGTGAAAATGGCCACGTTAGGCACTTTACTCCGGCCAGTACGAGCAGCGTTTCGCGCCACCGCTGCCCGCGTGCTCACGTCAAAAAAAAAGCCAGCGATCCGAGCCTGGTATCGCCGAGCCGTCTCAATAATTCGGGCCCGTTCCCGAGCAGTCGGGTTGGTATTATCAATGACGATCGATTCTCCGGCCGCCAGTTTCCGTTCGATCATTTTCTGTTGCCGGGTTTCGCGTCCACTGGCGTTCGGCCAAAGATCTTTGCTGATGTGACTGTGGGTTTTGCCGAATCGCTCCTTATAGAGCGTTGTCTTCCCCGAGCCGGGGAGGCCGATCAGGATGATGCACTCAAGCGGCGGCGGCATTTTTCTTAATGTTGGAAACGAGAAGCAGAGATCCTAAAGGACTGGATGCTGGTGGCCAGCCTACCGCCACCTAAGGAACGGAAGATGGCGATTGAGGTCAATCGCCGCTACCACCGATCGGTTTCTCTCGTACGACGTTCGACCTTCGGTATAGGGCACTGGGCATTGGGCATTGGGCATTGGGCGCTGGGGGGTCCCTTCTAAAGTTCCCTAACCACCGCTCCCGGCTCCTTGTCATCCCGGAGACCTTCAAAGGTCGCATGCCGCAGTAACCCGTAATTCGTCCATTCGGTAAAACTCACCTGCGCCACCAGCCGCGGCCGTAGCCAGCAGAGCTGGGCCATTTCTTCGGCGGTTATTCCCTCACCAAAATGACTCCTCTTGCTGGTCGGCAGATTAGCAAAGGGACATTGTTTCGTTAGCAGCGGTCGCATGCTATCGAGCAGCCGGCCGCGCGAGGGTGGATTGAAACCTTGCCGCACTTTGCCGGCGAACATCAGGTTCTTTCCTTCATAATACCCAACCAGAATCGATTGGAAGCTACCGCCGTTTGGCTTGTATCCTCCAACGACGAACTCCTGCGCCTTGCTCAGTTTGAATTTGAGCCATGAAGTTACTCGCGTCCCTGCCCGATAGATTGAATCGCGTTGCTTCGCGACGACACCTTCGAGTCCGGCCGCTTTCACCGAGTCAACGATTGCCCCAGCGCTGCCGGCGAGATCAGCATTGTAGCGAACATCAGTTCCGGCCAGGACCTCCTTCAGTTTGCGTTTGCGCTCGATCAGCGGTGTTTTCAATAGCCAATGGCCATCAAGGTTCAGTAAGTCGAACGCATAATAGACGATCTGCCACTCGCGTCCGAGTGAAGCGCGGTTTTGCAACATTTGAAAGGACGGACACCCATTCGAATCGATTGCTACAATCTCCCCGTCGATCACTGCTACGTGCGGATTAATCTGCCGAACCGCGGCAGCAACTGTCGGAAAATCGCTCGTTAGGTTTTTTTCTTTGAGTGACATGAGCCTGACGCTGTCGCCTTCCTTGAGAGCGAGAGCGCGGTAGCCGTCCCATTTCACTTCGTAGATCCATTCCTCGCCCTCCGGGAGCTCGGCCACTGCGGTCGCCTTCATCGGCTGCACAAACTGCGGCGGCGGAATAATCATTGTATTCGTTTTCCGCCGTGGTGGCTTCTTGCGCTGATCCCTGGCTGTAACCGGTGAACGTGTTTCCTCTTCGCCGCGGTTGCTCTTCCAAACTGCCGGTTTCTCGTCCGCAATTTGTTCCATGGTTTTGCGGCTAACGGCTGAGAGGTCGCTGCGCGTCTTTGGAATCCGTTTCGCGTCACCTTTCGTTTTCGTGATCAACCACTTCGTTTTTTGATCTTCGAACGAAAGCCGGTTCAGCGTCCATTCGCCTTTCAACTTCTTGCCGGTGAGGAAGACAGAGAGCTCACCCTTCCAATAATTGCCCGACACGACCTCGTAGGTGCCGATGTCCCAAACCATGACCGTTCCGCCGCCGTATTCGCCCCTGGGGATGATGCCTTCAAATTCAAGGTATTCGATGGGGTGATCCTCCGTTTGGAATCCGGTGTGACGTTCGCCTTCCTGAAGGGGAAGGCCTTTCGGAACCGCCCATGATTTCAGCACATCGTGCATTTCGAGGCGGAAATCGTAGTGCAAATGACTGGCCGCGTGTTTCTGCACCACGAAACGCCGTCGGCTTCCTTGGGCGCTGCGCCGCGGAACCTCCGGCGATGGTTCGGTAGTGCGGTCGAAATCGCGTTTGGCGTCGTATTCGGCGAGCGCGCCATGAGCATGACGTGTTCGCTGCTTCGGGTTGCGTTGCGCGCGACCAGCGGGGCTTGAAGTCCCTACCTGCTTTGCGGAGAGCTGCCGAAATTCTGCGGGTAATTTCTGCTTCAAACGCACTACCGGCCCGAACACATCTCCAACTTTGCCCAATCGGTCCAAAGCAGCGTCAGCCGTGAAATACAGCTGGTCGAACTCCTTCGCGCCAGCCGCGCGTTCAAGTTCTTTCCAGCGCACCGGCATTGAAACGTAGGGCCGGTGCCGTTTTGCGCGCAGCGAGTAAACGCCCACTGTCGTTTTGTGATCCGCATTCTGACTCCAATCGATAAACACCTTTCCGTGGCGAAGATTTTTCGGCATTTCGGACACGACTAGCTTCGGGTGCTGTCGCTCCAGCAGTTCGGCTATGGCATGGGCAAACGGCTGGGTCGCATCGTAAGTGACAGGCGAGTTTAACGGCACGTAGACCTGGATTCCCTTCGACCCGGAGACCTTTGGGAATGATTTGAGACGGAGCCCTTTCAGCAAATCGCGGAGCAGCAGAGCGACGTCGACGCATTGACGAATGTCAGCGCCTTCTCCCGGATCGAGATCAAAGACGACATGGCTGGGCTGCTCAAGGTCTGGTGCCCGATGGAGAAAGGGATGTAACTCGAGGCAATCGACGCTTGCCGTCCAGGCCAGCGTCGCTCGATCGTTAATTTGCACGTAACGGATGTCAGGTCCGCCGTCACGGCGCGGTACCGGAAACGTAGTGACCCATGGCGGCGTAAAGCCTGGCGCATCCTTCTCATAAAAAATTTCGCCGTGTATCCCGTTCGGATAGCGCTTCAACGTGACTGGCCGATTGCGGAAGTGCGGCAGGAGAAAGCGCGAAACGCCGACATAGTAATTCACCACATCGATACGTCGGAACTTCACCGCCGGATAAAGAATCTGGTCCGGATCGGCTACTCGGATTTGATGTCCGCCGATCCGGAGAGTTAGTTCTCCGCTGACTCCGGTCGATCGGTTCGCTGCGCGCTTCATCACAGATATTCGGTAGTCGTCGAACACACACCTGTTCACGACGACGTAATGTAATCTCCACCCGAACAAGCGATGGATGCAGTGCTATCTGCATCGAATTGCAGCGCGAGCTAATCACCCGGCGCGCCAGGCGTGCATCAACCAAGTGGCGCGCACCTGCATAGGTAAATGCCACCGCCACCGTCAGATGCTCACAAGCGGCTAACTAAGGTTTTGACCTATCCGGGAATCATTCACCTACCCGATTGTAGGAGTCCGTTGGCGTCGGCAGGGTTGGTGCATGCCAATTCGACCCCACGTTCCGCTGGCTGAACGCTTGCTGATTTTGCGAGCGGCAGACCAATCTCGGCATTGGACCTCACTAGACGACGAGCGGGTTTGCGTCCTCTGCGACAAGAAATTCAGCGGGCGCCAGGTCGGTATCACCCGCAGTCGTTCCGGGCAGGTCCGGTTGCATTGCCCGTCCGAGGAATGCAATGCGGGGCCGAGCCAATGGGTTTATCCAGGCAATCCGCTCGTGTCAGAAACGGCTTACCAGGATTGGCAGCGGGCCTTCATTGCATCAGAACCTTCAGCTGCGGCCTAACTAATATGTTAAAACCGAACCTAGACATTCCAGGGTTATCCGCGATGCCGGACGAGGCATTGCTCCAACAAATTTCGCAACGCCACCAGCCGGCGCTCAATGAATTATACGGGCGCTACGGACAGACGTTGAAAGCTGTAATCGACAGTGTCGTCCACGAAGGCGCGGAGGCAGAAGACGTCTTACAGGAAATTTTTCTGCAGATTTGGAAAGAGGCGCACAATTACTCCCCGAAGGCTGGAAAGCCTCTTGGATGGGTGGTGACGATCGCGCGCCGGCGAGCAATCGACCGTTTGCGGCGGCGACAGGCATATTGCCGAGCGCGCGATCGTTATGGGGAACAGGTCACCCATCAACCCTCGCGGCCGCGAAAGGAAGCAGAAGCGCCCTTTGTGAATGGCGATCTAAGAAATTTCCTGAAGAAGCGGATGAAAACGTTGCCGCGCTACCAGCGTGAAGCGCTTGAGCTGGCATTCTTTAATGGCTTAAGCCATCGCGAGATCGCCGCGGCGACATCGACCCCGCTCGGAACGGTGAAAACACGGTTGGAACTGGGCCTGCAAAAGCTGACCCAATCAATCAAACCGCTCCGTAACAAGATTTAGATCCTGAACAACGTCAGGGCGCCGAGGTCCCGGTGAACGGCCAAATAGCCGGGGCCTCGGCAGGGATTTTCTAGCGTCAGCTGAAACACTGTTTGCCGATTGGGCTGCATCCGGCCTTGGCCGGTCCGGATTGTATCGGTAAGTTGATTCTACACTCGCTGCCCAAGCACTTGTGGCGGGAAGATTCTCTTGTAGCGGCGCTCTCTGACCGTCGGATCTTCGGTGTTTGTCTGGTGCGGTCCTGCACCGAAACGCGCATGGCGGTAGCGTTGAATCACCGCTATTTTCGGGTCGTGAAGATAAAGGCATACTCGGTATTCCGTCGCAGCGTCATTCGTTATGCCAAGCTCTTCCCTGCGCTGCTGATCAGCGCATCGGTTCAGGCATCAACGTCGGATTATCTTGTCTACGTCAGCAACGAACGGTCCGGCGACATCAGCGTTATCGATCCGGCTGAAGCGAAGGTGGTCGCTACTGTTCCCGTCGGAAAACGTCCACGTGGTATTCATTGCTCGCCCGACGGGCAACAGATTTACGTCGCGTTGAGTGGTTCTCCGCGGGTGGCGCCGGGGGTAGACCGCGACCGAACTGCCGCCGACAAGACGGCCGACGGTATTGGAGTTGTGGATGCGCGAAGGCGCGCGCTGCGCATGAAATTGCCGGCTGGCTCGGATCCGGAACAGTTCGCTATTCTTAAAGACGGCAAACGTGCAGTCATCTCAAATGAGGACAAGAGCACGGCATCGGTGGTCGATTTGGCCACCGGAAACGTTCTCGGCCAGGTGAAAGTTTCCGATGAACCCGAGGGAGTAGCGGTCAATCCTGCGAACGGGTTGGTCTATGTGACCTGTGAAGAGAAGGGAGACGTTTACGTCATCGATCCCGACCGATTGTTTTCCCCCGCGAATTTGAAAGTTGGGCCGCGACCACGCTCAGCTGCGTTTCTCCCGGACGGTTCGCGCGCCTACGTTCCGTCGGAAGCTGATGGCTCCATTGACGTGATCGACACCGCCGCGAACAAGGTCGTCAGCAACATCAAGCTCGGTGGTGCGCCGATGAATTGCGTCGCGTCAGTAGATGGAAAGGAGCTTTACGTATCGACCGGCCGCGGGAATTCCATTGTGGTGGTCGGCACCGGTGAAAACAACGTTGTCGCAACCATTCCGGTGGGACAGCGGGTCTGGGGTTTTGGGTTGAGTCCGGATGGCGGAACCATTTATACGGCGAACGGCGCCAGTAATGATGTCTCAGTGGTCGACGTGAAAACCCGAAAAGAAGTCAGCCGAATAAAGGTAGGCGACGGGCCGTGGGGCGTCGCCATCGGCAAACGGCCGTAGCTCTTTCGCGCCGATCCGGGGAGCACGCTCGTCGCGGGCCGTTGGTTTTGGCGTCTCGCCAAAACAATCTTGGCGAATGTTAGTTAAGGCTCGCGGATCGGAAAGTGCGCGAAAGCGAGACGCTTCCGCCAACGCCCGGGACGGGCGTGTTCCCCGGATCGGCTTCCGCGCCCTACGTGGATCGGGATGTCCGAGTCCGATGCTAACCTGGAAGCAGCGGAGCTGCTCACTACATCAGTGAAAACAGTACAAATAGCTCGCAATGTCGCGAGCATCGCTGTCACTCACATTCATCTCCGGCATCGCCGTATCCGAATGAACCTGCCTCGGATGCTGAATGAAATGCGTCAAATTCGCGCTGTTGTTCTGCAGATTTCCAGCAAGATAACTGCGACTGGCCATTCGGACTAACGGCGGTCCAACGACCGCGTCGGATTGGCGAATGCCATCGACGGTGTGACAGGCGATGCAGCCATAATGTTGAATCGCTACTCGCCCGCGGGCAGGATCTCCACCGGTCGTATCCGACGCCCACTGCTTCGCTTCCTTGGAAGGCCCGCAACTGATCAACATCGCGGCAATCGCCAATGCAGTGAGTTTGGCGATTGGATCCAGATGCCGCACCCGTCTATCTGATTCACGCAGCCAACCGACGAACAAAGCGAGACCGGCAATGATGTAAACCACTCCCGCCGGCACCCACATGATTAAGCCGCCGAGCTGCTGATCTTCCAGTGGAGTCAGACCCCACGACTCTGTTGTGTTCGAGTAAATTGGATACCAAACCGTTCGGCCAAATGTTAGCAGCGCGCCGAGCAGCCCTGAATGAAGTGCCGTGGTGAACATGTAGAGAACTGCTGCGCCGAAGCCCATCGCGCGACTGCGCCCGTGGAGAACAGCCCACCAAAACAGCAACGCTGAACCGAGAAAGCTCGCGTGTTGGAGGGCGTGAACGAATTCACTGTTGAGCGTCGCTTGGAAAAGAGCCGGTATATGCCACGACCAGAGAATCACCGCGTGGATC
>JBJMXE010000066.1:0-13257 GCA_045809745.1 Chthoniobacterales bacterium
CCGCTCAGCGTGAAGGCGGAGAGGACAGGCACGGTGAACAGGAAGAAGCCGCGACCGTCGTACAACAGCCGGCCCGCTACGAGGTAGAGCAGCGCGGTTACAACCAATCCGGCGAAGACCCAAGTAGGGCGCCTAACAAATGTCACGAGACCGAAGGCGGCAGCCCCCGCCAGGATCACCAGCACGTTCTGAATCGCTGGACGGGTATAGGAGAGATATTCATGGCCCAACGCGGCGGCCATGGTGTGCAAATGCAGAGCCGGCCCGTACGTGACCGGACTAATCGGTGTGTCGACGACATCATGGCCGATCTGCGACGAGTCACCGACGATGATTACCTTGTCTTTGAAATCGGCGCCGTTGTGAAAGTTGATGCTCCAGGTCTTATCGAAGAAGACTTTCCAAAGCTCGATCGGCTGGTAGGCGTCAGCGGGGCCATATCGGAATGCGCGGGATGCGAAATCCATTGGCACATCGCTGCCACGGCCCATTTTTGCCAAACCACGAGCTGCGAAAGAAGTAAACGTTTCATCTCCTTCGACCGGCAATTCGCCATAAAGCTGCCGAAGTGAGCGGTGGAATGTGGCGGCTCGCACTTTCCCGTCGGTGTAATCGGGCCAGTAGTTCACGTAACCAACCCGGTCATCCTCTGACTGCGGCGCCGGAATCAGGTTGGTATTAGGGAATACAAGCACGGGCTCAACCTGTCCTGCTTCCGGATGCTTGATATCGGCGTTCGATCCAACGACGACGCGGTCGCGGTATTTCTGCAGGGCCGCGGAGAATACAGGGTCGCCATCGTTAGGCGGGTTGAAAATCATGTCGAACATGACCAGACGCGCCCCGGCTGCAAATACCTTGTCCAGGAACAAAGCCCATACTTCCCGCGACCATGGAAACGGGCGTTCTGCCATCAACGCCAGGCCCCGATTACCGGCGATTTCTTCAGCTCCAACCACGGCACCGTTAGGCTGGCTTAATTGTCGCGATGACTCGTCGATGCCAACGAACAGAAAATCTTTTCGTTCTGCGGTCTTCCTTCCCTGCCGCCGCAATATATCTTCGAAGCTTTGTTCGCCTGTCCAAGCCGAGGAGAGGAAAGGCACCCGCGGAACAGCGCGCCCAAAGAAGATAAGTCCGATCCAGAAGAGACAAATTACCGCCAAGGTGATGCGGCGATGCCGAGCTAGCCACTGCATACGTTACCTATACCAACACCGCTCTATCCTGAACACAGCTTCTCCTGCCAGCACGAATTTTGCCGCAAAGGTAACACCCACGAAACACGCAAAACATACGGCAAAACGGAAGAGCGACACAGATGACGGCGCTGGGTTTATCGTCTTGGCCGCTTTTGCTAGTATTTTTGGGCTGTTTCGTCGGCTCGATTTCCCGTTGTAAATTCGGTGCGGCCCGTTATCTTCCCGCCCTCGCATTACGCGGGGTAAAGATCTGCGCACCTGTCCGGCAGCAGCGGGACTAATCAGCGAATGAGGTCGTGCAGATCAGAACCAAAACGAACAATTCGCTGACAGGAGGCTCCGAGTAATCGGGGCAAACAACAATGCCAAGAGCAACTAACGCCCCGGCCAGCCGGGAGCGACGTAAACGCGTCCTAGAAAAAGCCAAAGGTTACCGCGGACGCAGATCTAAACTTTTCCGCTACGCCAAAGACGCGACGATGAAGGGCCAGTATTGGGCCTATCGCGATCGCAAAACCCGGAAAAGAACCTTTCGATATCTTTGGATTCAACGGCTCAACGCTGCCGCGCGCGCGAATGGCCTGACCTACAGCCGCTTCGCTGAAGGGCTTAAAGCAGCAGGGATCGGGCTCGACCGCAAAATCCTGGCCGATCTCGCGGTTAACGACGAGGTCGCATTCCGCTCAATTATTGAGCAGGTGAAATCGGCACTGGAAAACAAAGGGAAGAAGAAGGCGGCGTGAGGCGCAGCGGGTTGAAACCGTTGAAGCGTGAAGCGTTGAAGCGTTAAACGGGAGAGTGACCCGAATATTTTCGGGGTAGTCAAAAACGGTGCGACCGGTGTTTTTAGCGTTTTTCGCGTGTTTCGCGCAGCAAGCGTCTTATGGCCGCCGCAGAAACATGCATTTCCACTGTAACGATGTAACGGTTTAACGCTTCAACCGTTCAACCTTCCATCGTTTCACAGCCCAATGACCGCACCCCACGCGCTCGAACAGTTGCGGGAGCTCGCGCTTCAGGAGATTTCCGAAGCGAACGACGAGCAGGGGCTGGAGACCATCCGGGTTCGTTATTTGGGAAAGGCCGGCCGGATCTCTTTGTGGAGCGAGCAGATGAAGACGCTCACCAAAGAAGAGAAACCGGTTGTCGGCAAACTGCTCAACGAGGTTCGGACGCTCGTTACCGAGGCGCTGGAAAAGCGGACGACCGCGTTGCAGTCTGAAAGGGAGGTTCAGGCGCTCGCCGGGGTCGATATTTCACTTCCGGGATCTACTGGCGACATCGGATCTCTTCACCCCCTCACCCAGATGCTGGATCGGTCCATCGCCATCTTTCGCCGGATGGGGTTCGCTCTCGCTGAAGGGCCTGACGTCGATGACGAATGGCACTGTTTCGACGCGTTGAACACGCCGCCCGATCATCCGGCGCGTAACGAACAGGATACATTTTACTTGCCCGATGGCCGCCTATTGCGCACCCACACGTCCACCGTGCAGATCCGGACGATGAGCGCTGCCCCTCCTCCAATCCGGGTGATTGCTCCCGGTGCTGCCTATCGACGCGATGAAGTTGATGCCACGCATTCGGCGCAGTTTCATCAGATTGAAGGTTTATATGTGGATGAAAACGTGAGCGTCGCGGATCTGAAAGGTACGCTTGAGTTTTTGATGCGCGAATTGTTTGGGCCGGAAACAGCGGTCCGATTTCGGCCACATTATTTTCCCTTCACCGAGCCGAGCTTCGAGATCGACGTGAAATCAAAGGCGTTGAAAGGCGGGGAACGGTGGATCGAAGTGTGCGGCTCCGGAATGGTGCATCCAGCCGTGTTCGAACAGGTGAACGCGGCCCGCGGCGACGATGCTTACGACCCGGAAAAGTGGACCGGCTTCGCGTTCGGCCTAGGGATGGATCGTTTAGCGATGATCCTGTTTGAAATTCCGGACATCCGCTTCTTCGCGCAGAATGATCTGCGCTTTCTGAAACAGTTCGCGTGAACGCGGTTCCTTCGGACCGCCGCATATTGATCACATGTTGATGGCTACACCGCATAAGCGTTGTCATCCTGAGCGAAAACGCCAGTCCGGCTCGGACCGAAGGACCTCTTCTACTTGTGTGACACGTCCCGTATTTGCGAGGTCGGCGCTCCGCCCCGTCGCGATCCCTGGCCGGGATGACATAGCTATGGGTGGGCTGCTGATTACATTCAAGTTGTCGAAACGAGCGTTTTTAAGAGCTCGCGCCTTGAAATTCGGAGCTCCCCATGTGTCGTATCGGAACACCCGGCCGCGGCCGACGATCGAACAAAAATGAGATTCTCAGTTAAATGGCTCAGCGAGTTTGTCGATCTGCCGGAGAAGATTGAGGAGCTCACGGATTTGCTCACGCTGGCTGGTGTGGAGATCGAAGCGGTCGAGCCGCACGGTGCGGAAATCGACAACATCATCGTCGCCGAGATCACTGCCTCCTCCCGTCATCCAGACGCCGATCGGCTCAGCGTTTGCGAAGTGAACGACGGCACACCGATGAAACGGCAGATCGTTTGCGGCGCCACCAATTATAAAGTTGGAGACAAAGTGCCGCTGGCGCTGCCTGGCGCCGTTTTGCCTAACGGTACCAAGATAAAGTCAAGCAAGCTGCGGGGCGTGGAATCGGAGGGAATGCTTTGCAGCGCGACCGAGCTTGGCTTGGGTCAGGACGCTTCCGGGTTATTAATCCTTTCGTCCTATACGCGAGTCGGTTCGCCTATCCGGGAAGTTTTTCCGAACGACACCGTTCTTGATGTGGAGATCACGCCTAACCGTGGCGACTTACTCAGTCACTTCGGTCTGGCGCGCGAAATCGCCGGAATCACTGGCCGACAATTGCGGCGGCCGTTTGATGCTTCGCCGGGCGAGTGGCCGGTGCAGGAGCAGCAGGCAATACAACTCTCGGCGCCGGCGGCATGCCCGTTCTATTCGGTCCGCCTAATCGAAAATGTGCGGGTTGGTCCCAGCCCCGATTGGCTCCGGCTCAAAATTGAAAGCGTCGGAGTGCGGTCGATCAACAACATCGTGGATATCTCCAACTATGTGATGCTCGAGCTTGGCCAGCCGACACATGCCTTCGATGCCGATAAGCTGGCCAGTGGGATTGACGTTAGGCCGGCGGGTGAAGGCGAAAAGTTTCTCGCGCTGGATGGCAAAACGTATTCGCTAAAACCCGAAAACCTGATGATCGCCGACGACCAGCGGGCGATCGGGATCGGCGGAGTCATGGGCGGCGAAGACACCGGAGTGAGCGCAGTCACCAGGAATGTCCTCCTTGAAGCTGCTTATTTTTCGCCCGCCAGTATTCGACGGACCGCCCGTTCGCTGAATCTGCCGAGTGACGCCAGCTATCGATTCGAGCGCGGCGTCGACCCGGGAATGATTTTGCGGGCGTCACAACGAGCAGCGGAATTGATGCGGGAACTGGCCGGGGGACAACCCGCTCCAAAGCTGTGGATGGCAGGAGAGCTGCCGCGCGACCCCGATGATGTGCAGTTGCGCTATGGTCGCTGCGATAATCTGCTCGGGGCGACGGTCGAGGCGCACCGCATAGACGAAATTCTGATGGGTTTTGGTCTAACGAAACAGGAAGTGGCACAAGACGCCGCAACCTGGAAAATCCCAAGTCATCGTCGCGATCTGCGCCGCGAGGTAGACCTGATCGAGGAGGTGGTCCGGGTTTACGGCGTCCATCAGATCGCCGGCTCCGACCGCAGCCGATTCACTCAATCGAGCCGCGCGGATACGGAACATGATCGCGAAACGCAATTGCGCCGCACCCTTGCCGCTCGGGGACTGACCGAGGCGCGAACGTCAAAGCTGATCCCGAGGAATGCGCCTGGGTTCAACGATCACGCCGTTCCGCTTCGAAATCCGCTCAGCGAAGAACATGTCGCTCTGCGTCCCGGCCTGATAGGCGGATTGTTAGACGTGCTGGCACGAAACATTCGCGCAGGCGCCGAACGTGTTGCCATTTTTGAAGTAGGCCGCGTCTTTCAGCCACCTGAAGCAAAAGAAGAGCGCCACGTTGGGCTATTGTTCTGGGGTAAAGCCGAAGGTGAAATTCACTGGCGTGCAAATGACAGGCGCCGATTCGATTACTTTGATTTGAAAGGAGCGATCACGTCGGTGCTTCGGGTGGATGGAATTCAATTTCGCCGCCGACAGCACCAACATCTCGCGCTCGCCGTGGACATCCTGGTGCAGGATAATGTGATCGGGATTGCCGGGCAGCTGTCCGGATCTCTGGCATCTCAGGTGGATGCGCCCGGACCAGTATTAGTCGCAGAATTTCTCGACAGCGCCGCGACCCAACTCCAATCGTCGCGCAAATTTGTTGAATTCGGCCGATTTCCGGCGGTGACCCGTGACATCGCGATGATTGTCCCAGACGCGGTGACACACGCGGACGTTTATGGCGAAATTGTGAGTGAGCACGAGCCGCTGCTGGAGAGCGTTCGATTGTTTGATGTTTTTGAGGGAAAAGACGCCGAACACATCGGCTCGGAACGAAAGTCGCTTGCATACACGTTGACATACCGCGACAAAAGTCGGACACTCACGACTGACGAAGTGACCGCGGCGCACGGCCGGATTCGCGAGCGATTGCGAAGTAAACTGGGCGCAGAATTGCGGGAATAGTTCTTTGATAGAGCGAGAGTCGTTCATTGAGGGTTGGGCTGGAAACCAGTGCTTTTCTCTCAACTCTCAATCAACGGCTCTCAACGATTTACCCTGCGATGTTCGAGATTCCTGGTGGCATTTCCGAACCGATAGTTGAATAACCAAGGAGGCTTGGTCGCACGGAGAAAATGACATGCCTTAATTGGAAGTCAGATCTTCAGCGACGGTCATCCGCCCGTTACGTGAGGGAACGGGATAACCGCCTCAACGGCACCAGCGGGGTAAAACTTTGATGCCCGGGTCAAATTGGCCCGGGCATTTTTGCAGCCGCTAAACTCTGTCATTGAAAATCCACCACATCGTAAGAAACTCCGCCCCGCATGCGCGCTCTGATTGCTCTCGAAGACGGCCGAATCTTTGAAGGCCAGTCGTTTGGCGCCACCGGGACGCGCATCGGCGAGATTTGTTTCAACACCTCGATGACTGGCTATCAGGAGGTGCTGACCGATCCTTCTTACCGCGGGCAAATCGTGGCGATGACTTACCCGTTGATTGGCAATTACGGCACCAATTCACTCGACCAGGAAAGCCGCTCGCCGCATGTGCGCGGTTTCGTGATTGAAGAATTGAGCGAAGCGCCGAGTAGCTGGCGTTCGGAAATGTCTCTCCCGGATTATCTACGCCAATGGGACGTTCCCGGCGTCCAGAGTATTGATACCCGAGCCCTGACCCGCCACCTCCGCACTCGCGGCGCAATGAAGGCCTGCCTAACGACCGAGAACATGTCGACCGCTGATGCCACAGCGCTCGCTGTCGCCGGTGAGGGTGTTGTTGGAATGGACTACGTGCGGGAAGTTTCAACCCCGGACATCTACCACTGGGATCCCGAGGACGAACTCAGCATGCCGTGGACGCTGACTAACGGAGACGGTCGGGCACCCGGGTTGCCGCCCATTCGATTTCACATCGTGGCCTATGACTACGGAATCAAGCGCAACATCCTGCGATTACTGCGGCAGAAAGGATTTCGAATCACTGTCGTACCGGCCGAGACGCCGGCGGAGAAAGTCCTGTCACTTAATCCGGATGGCGTTTTCCTTTCGAACGGCCCGGGCGACCCTTCGGCACTTTCTTATGCCCACACCGCCGTCCGAAACCTGATCGGCAAGAAACCAATCTTCGGGATTTGTCTTGGCCATCAGGTACTCGGCTTCGCGTTCGGCGGATCAACCTTCAAACTGAAGTTCGGCCACCGCGGCGGCAATCAGCCTGTAAAGGATCTGCACACCGGTAGAGTAGCGATCACCTCGCAGAATCACGGCTTTGCGGTGGATCCGAAAAGCTTACCGGCAGAAGTGGAGCTTACCCACATCAACTTGAATGATGGGACGGTTGAAGGAATGCGACACAAAGACCTTCCGGTTTTCAGTGTGCAATATCATCCCGAAGCTGCGCCGGGTCCGCACGATGCATCCTACTTTTTCTCGGAATTCGCCGACTTGATCGAAAAGCATCGTTAGCCGGCACGTGGCAGCATCGGCCTCCAGCCCATCGATCGTGCCGATCATTGGCCGCCGGCGAATGCCACTTGTTATACTGTCGCTGAGGATTGCTGTTCAACCGCGCCGTTAGTCGAACCCACACTTTTTCGCAGCGACATCACCTCACCGAACATTCGCAGGCTATCGCGCACCAGTTCGATTTTGCTGCCGTCGCTGTGGTTCCAGCGCACCGGCACCTCTCGCAATCGAAGGCCGGCGTGATAGGCGCGGTACAACAACTCCACGTCGAAAGCGAAGCCGTCGATTTTCGACGCCTCGATAATGGGCCGGCACACCTTCAACTGAAACGCTTTAAAACCGCATTGGGTGTCCCAGAACGGTAATCCGGTGGAAAGCCGCACAATCAGGTTGAATACCCGACCGCCCTGTTCGCGCCGCCACGACTGCCGGGCACCGATCAGCGAACGGTCTAATCCGCGCGATCCAAACGCCAGGTCCACTTCGCCCCGCGCAATTGGCTCGATCACCTTCGGAATCTCTTCCAGCGGCGTGGATAAGTCGGCGTCGAAGAACAGGCCGATAGGCCGGGTCGCCGCCAGCAAACCTTTCCGAACGGCCGCGCCTTTCCCGCCATTCGGAATGTTTTCCAACAGACGCGTCTGGATTTTTGCGGTTGCGAGAACATCACGAGCCACTGCTCCAGTGGAATCGCTCGATCCGTCGTTGACTACGATCAGCTCGCTTTCAGGCGAGTGCGCTAACAAATAGGCGAGCGTTTGCTGCAGGGTATCGCCGATGCGATTCGCTTCGTTGTAAGCCGGAATAACGGCTGAGAACGATGGCAGCATGTTCATGGTGGCGGGGTTCACCGCGCGCTAGAAGAAGCAGATTCGACGCTACCTGTAAATCTCGATAATAAATTTTCCGGAAGGATCCACCTGGCCACGGTACATCCCGCTGGTGTTGAAGGGTGTAGCGATCTCGCCTTGCCGATTGAGTGCAATCAATCCGCCAGTGCCGCCGAGTTCCCCCACTTCTTTGATCACCGCATCCGCCGCCGCCTGTAACGAAAGGCCACGATCTTCGATCAAAGTTGAAAGCCGGTGCGCCACTACTGCTCGAATGAAGTACTCGCCGTCACCTGTCGCCGATACACCGCAAGTGGCGTTGTTCGCATAGGTACCGGCGCCGATCACCGGAGAATCACCAATGCGTCCCGGTCGTTTGTTGGTCGTTCCGCCGGTCGAAGTCGCAGCCGCGATGTTGCCGTTCTGATCCAATGCCACTGCGCCCACCGTGCCGTGGCAGTCCTGGTCGGAAATAAGGAACTGCTTTCCCGCCGATCCTCCCTGCTTCTCTGCCGCCTTTAGTTTCTGCAACGCATCCCACCGCTGCTGGGTGAAAAAGTATTTTGGATCCACCAGCTGAACGCCCTGCTCTTTGGCGAACGCTTCCGCGCCCGCGCAATCCAGCATGACGTGCGGCGACCTTTCCATCACCATTCGAGCCAGACTAATCGGATTCTTGATTCGACGAACGCTCGCAACTGCACCGGCCTTCCGAGTTTTTCCATCCATGATCGAGGCGTCCATTTCGTTGACGCCTTCACTGGTGAACACCGCGCCTTTTCCAGCATTGAAGTGCGGATCGTCCTCCAGCGTACGCACCACCGCCTCAACCGCATCGAGACTGGAACCGCCCCGCTGCAATATTGCGTAGCCAGCCTTGAGCGCCGCTTCCAATCCGCTGCGATACTGCTTTTCAGCTTCAGGCGTCATCTCCGACCGTTCGATCGTGCCGGCCCCGCCGTGGATGACGAGGGCGACTTTAGGAGATTGCTGCATCTGGGCGTTCGGGGAAGCGCTTGCTGCACTCGGGGCGGTCTCCTCCGAATGCAAAGGCCCAGCCGAAGTAAATAGGAGGATTGCCAGTACGCAACGGGCCAGATGGCGCATTCCTGTCATCCACAACAAGATTAAGTGGGCGCGCGTTGATGTCGACTGCCTTTGATGGACAGGCACAGACCATTGACGTTACGTTTCCGGAATCGCGGTTAGTCTCGCGATTGCTCGCACTTTCCTCTTTCGCCATCTCCAATCTAGGCCAATTTCCCCGTCGAAATGGCAAATGCTGAAACCAGCCGTCCCGGTGCGGCCGAAACCATCGCGGTTCTAGGGTTTGGCGAGGTTGGTCGGTCCTTTCTGGGTGAAATCGGGACGATGTTCTGGTTCGTCATCGACACCTTTAGCGAGACGATGGACAATATCCGCCGGGGTCGCCGTCCGTTTCGGGCGGTCAGCTTCTTTCGGCACGCGGAGCGGGCAGGCGTCGACTCGGTGCCGTTGGTGGGTTTGGTCTCGTTCTTTCTCGGCCTGACGATGGCGCTTTTGACCGGGTACCAACTCGAACGATTTGGAACCGAGCGCCTCGTGCCCGGACTGGTAGCGATCTCCTTTACCCGGGAACTCGGACCGTTGATCACCGGCATCATGCTGGCGGCACGAATCGGAGCGGCTTTCACGGCCGAGCTCGGCACCATGAAGGTGAACGAAGAAGTCGAAGCAATCGAAGCCATGGGCATCGGACCGCTTCGATTTCTGGTAGCGCCGCGGGTGGTCGCGCTCATCTTTTTGATGCCGTGCCTTTCAACGATCGCAAACATGGCTGCGATCCTCGCCAGCAGTCTGATTTCCTACGCCTACTTCGGCATCGCTTTCGTTTACTTTGTCGACCTGGTAAAAGATGCGCTCCTGATCCGGGATATCATCACCGGCGTCCTCAAAAGCCTGATGTTCGGCTTCCTCATCGCAACGATCGCCTGCCACCGCGGCCTAACCGTTGAGGGAGGCGCTTCCGGTGTCGGCACCTCTACCACCTCGAGCGTCGTAACCGCGATTACCACGGTGATCGCCTTCGACACAATCTATAACGTGATCTACGTGATCTTCTTCCCGTGAGCACACCGGCTCCTTACGTGGTTGAGCTGCGCGACGTGGAAAAGCAGTTCGAAGACAAGAAAGTGCTCGACCATGTGTCACTTCAGGTGAATCCGCAGGAGCGTCTGGTCATCATGGGTCAGAGCGGCAGCGGAAAGAGCACGATCCTTCGTCTGGTACTGGGAATCCTTTACCCGGACGCCGGCTCGGTGTTTTTCAAGCAATTCGAAATTGGCAGGCTCAGCCGCCGCAAGCTGCAACAAGTGCGTCGCCACGTCGGAATGGTTTATCAGTACTCGGCCCTGCTTAGCTCACGTACCGTTAGGGACAACGTCGCGCTGCCGCTGGAGGAGCTGTCGGATTATTCGGGAGATGAGATCGACCGCATCGTCGATGAAAAACTCGAGATGGTGGGCATGAGCGACGCCAAGGACCTGATGCCCTCAGAATTGAGTGGGGGAATGCGAAAAAGAGTGAGCCTGGCCCGGGCGCTGGTAATGGAGCCGGAATTGATTCTATTCGACGAACCAACCGCCGGACTGGACCCGGTCATCAGCTCGGTCATCGACGAATTAATCATCAATCTCACCGAACAGCAGAAGGTCACCTCCATCGTGGTTACCCATGAAATGGCGAGCGCATTTCGCGTCGGCACGCGCATGGCTATGTTATATCAGGGCAAGATCATTGAAGATGCTCCGACGAAAGAATTTAAGAACTCCAAAAACCCGGTGGTACGCCAGTTCTTGAGCGGAAGCACCGAAGGCCCCATTCTGGAAGGCTCCCAAGATGCAATTGCGACGAAATGAAATATTAACCGGCATGCTGGTGCTCGGCACCGTGGCAGTGTTGGTGGGAACCCTGATCCTGCTCGGTTCGCCTGGATTATTCCGGCCGCTGACGACCTACCGCATCTATTTCGATAACGCGGCCGGCATCAAACTGGGCGCGCCGGTTTTGCTGGCGGGAAGGAAAATCGGGCAGGTGCAAAAGTTGTACTCGCCAGTTACACCCGAGGAGGATCGGCAGGCCCGTGAAGTAGCCGACACAATCCATCCCTCGGCCTCGCCCAGCCCGGCTAAACCCCAGCCGAAGTTTGAAGTGCGCATCGACGTCCAAGTTGACAAAAGCGCTCAGGTTTATCGAGACGCGATGGCGCGGATGATTACCCTGGGCCTGCTTGGCGAAATGGCCATCGATTTCACCCAAGGCACGGAACCGTCAGGTCGCGCGAAAGATGGAGAAACTTTTGCCGGGGAACGAACCCCGGATTTTTCGGAGGCAGCCTCCAAATTACTGGACGTGGTTCAACCGGTGGCGACCGAAGCGACCAATACCCTTAAGGAACTCCAGGCCACCGCGCAAAATCTTAGCAAGATCACCGACGAGAATTCGGAGCTCAATCAGGCTCTCGTTCAATTCAAAACTTTTGGCGAACACCTGGTGGAACTGACTTCTGACGATGGCGCCCTAACCATGTCATTGAAGAACATTCAGAAGATCAGTGACCAGTTATCCAAGAACGATAACATCGAAGTAACGCTGCGTAATTTCCGGTCCACATCTGAAAGATTGAAATCGGTGATGAACGACATCGAACCGGTGGGGCGGAACATCGCGGAGTTCAGCGAAACAGTTAAGAGCCAGCCATGGCGATTAATCTGGCCAAGCACGAAGAAATATGCCGAGAAGTCGCCAACGCCATCGGAGGCGACAATCACCGTTCGCAAAAGCAGCAAATCAAAGGCGAACGCCAGCCCGCCGCGCAGCAGTAGTCGTTAGGCGAATCCTTCTGTATGTTTTGTAGCGGCGGTGTCTGACCGTCGCACTGATTCGTCTGGCACTTCGTTCCGTAAAATTCATGCGACGGCGAGACTGCCGCTACAAGGAACGCTGCTGCTACGCTGCCTTCTTCTCCAGCCGCGCTTGCAGGAATTTGAGAATCGCCGCCTCGCCTCCCCGCAAATCGATCGATTCGCTCTCCAGAGCGTCCTTCGTCTTTTGTTTCATCCCCTCGATCGCGTTCCCGCTGAGGTAAGTCTCCAGGATCGCCGGATGAATGTAACATTTGCGGCATATGGCCGGCGTATTGCCTAACATTTTCGAGACCGCGCCAATGGCATTCTTGATGTTCGCCTTGGCCTGCTTCTTCGTTTCGAAAGCACCGACCGCCTGCAGCGCAATCGCGGCCATTACCGTACCCGCCCAGGTTCGAAAATCCTTGGCTGTAAAATCCTCGTTCGTGATCTCGCGCAGATAATCGTTCACGTCCTGAGAGGTGATGTCCCGCACCTCGCCCTCGTCATCCACATACTGGAATAGCTCCTGGCCGGGCAGATCCTGAAGCTTGTCCACAATTTTAGCGATTCGCCGGTCGGTAACGTCGACATCGTGGTGAATGCCGCTCTTTCCCCGGAATCGAAACCGCAGTTTCGACCCTTTCACCTCTACGTGCTGATCACGCATTGTCGTTAGACCGAAAGATTTGTTATCGCGGGCGTACTCTTCATTGCCGACGCGGATGAAGGTGCGCTCCAACAACTGAACGACAGTGGCCAGCACCTTGTTCCGCGGTAGACCGGGGAGGCCCAGATCTTCGTCAACCCGCTTGCGAACCTGCGGAAGTGCGTGTCCAAACAAAAGCATCTTCTCGTATTTGTTTTCGTCACGAATTTCCCGCCACCGCTCGTGATACCGATACTGCTTCCGACGACGCGCATCCCGGCCGGTGGCTTGGAGGTGACCATTGGCCGACGGACAAATCCAAACGTCCGTCCACGCCGGAGGAATGGCGAGGCGTTTGATCCGAAGCACCCGCTGTTCGTCGTGGATCGGCTTACCGTCGAGATCGAGGTACTCGAACTCGTCGCCCTTTTTCCGTCGGCTATACCCCGGCTGATCGTCGCTCACGTATCGCAGGCCGGCTTCGGCAGCCGCTTCGACGGGATCGGTTACGATCTTTAGGTCA
>JBJMXE010000067.1:0-26427 GCA_045809745.1 Chthoniobacterales bacterium
CGTAAAGGACACCCGAACTGTTAAAGGCCAGCGAATTCATCGAGCCGTTCCCCTGAACACCGCCAAAATCGTTAGGCGCGCCGCTGAGAGCCGGGCCAACCGTAATGGCGCCGGTGCCAAGATTTACCTGATCCAGCGTTCCGCGGGTGGTCCCTGGTGTGGCCCCGGTGAACGATACATATGCTTTTCCGGTTGTCGGGTCGATTGCCAATCCACCACCGGTGGTGTTATTCGAACCTGAGCTGCCGACAGTGGTAACTGCGCCCGTCGTTAGGCTGATCGTCGCCAACGAGAACGGGTTGCGGGCTTCCCAGCCGTAGAGAGTACCGTTGGAGGCAAACGCGATGTCGCCGATGGCTTGACCATTTCCGAGACTTCCAATCACCGTTGCGACTCCAGTCGTAGTATTAATCGTTACCAGGCTGGCGCTAACGGTGTTGCCGTTGGCCGTGTCCCGCACCGTGACGCCATACAGCGTGCCGTCGACTGGATTGAAAGCGAGGCCGGTAATGCCAATGTTTCCGCCGCCGCTGGCATTGGTAATTGGCACGGACGAAATTAAATCCGCGTTGCTGGAGTTAACTTGGTACAAGGTTCCGGCAGTGCCGTTGGACCCGGTTGCCACATAGATGGTCTGGGCAGTTAGTCCACAGGCGGCGCTAAGGAGAATGAGCAGCGAAAACAAAAAACGAGTCGATGATTTCATGACGAAACGGAGCGTGCAGCTATAGCGAATTCAACGTTTCAAAGTCAAGCTGATTCACCACAATTTCTGTATAAAGCCAAACTGATCAGGGAAATGTGCGGCTTGGGATGCCTCACCCGCGCTGCGCGGTATTACAACGCGTAATCGAGCGCCGCGCCCTAGACTCGTTAAGGCTTCGGCGACGGCGTCACCACAGCCGACATCGACTTCAGCATCCTCCCCAAATCACTATTGGTAGAAATGACGGCCGTCGTGTCCTTCTCGAATGCGGCGCGCATCACGTCCAGGCTGCGGAGGAAAGAATACAGCTCCTGTGCGTCCGGCGAGTTGAATGCCCCGGCGTAGATCGCCGCCGCTTCGGCATCGGCTTTACCCTCGGTTTCAAGCGCTGTCTTCGTGGCGCCGGAGCTAATGGCCGCAACATCACTTTCCTTTTGGCCGCTGATATTCGCTGCTTCGCCCCGTCCCTCGGAGCGAAACCGGGCGGCGATCTGGTGTCGCTCACTGGACATCCGCTCGATGATCTTCTGCGCCACCGCAGGGTTGTATTTAGTGCGCTTCAATCTTTCGTCCAGCAGCTCGATTCCAAAGTCCGCAATTTTTTGCCGTGTTCGTTCCGTGATCTGCTTCTCGATTTCGCCGCGGCCGACCTCGATGTCTGGGAGCGTGCTGGGCAAGACCGTTCCCGTTTTCTCCAGCTCCTCATCCCGGAGCGGTTTTCTACCTTTCGTGACACGAATGATTTCCACGAGATCGTGATTCGCCACCGCAGTTCGGGTCTCGCTGCCGAGAATATCATCTAGTCGCGATAAGGCACTCCGTTCGTCGGCCAGACGGTTGTAGTAAAGAAGAGGGTCGCTGATCCGCCATCGGGCGAAGCAATCCACGATCAGATAAAGCTTATCTTTGGTGGGACACTCAATCGGCGCGCCATCCCAGGACAGAATGCGTTTATCGAAACGCTGCACCACATCGATGATTGGCAACTTGGTGTGCAATCCGGGTGCGCTGATTGTCCGGATGACTTTGCCGAAACGCGTGACGAGCACCGTTTCATTTTGTTGAACGGTGAAAAGCAGCGTGCCCCATTTGAGCGCCGTCAATAGGAAGAAAATGCCTAACAACGACATCAATCGGCTTTGCAGCAACCTCACCAGGGCGCGGCCACCAGCGGAATCGGGCGTGACGTCGATCACGTTCATGGCGTGCCCGTCTTCGCCTGGTCCGGCGGCAACAGAGGCAGGGTTTGCAAAATGCCCTTGAGACTGTCGTCCACGATCACCTTTTTCTGCAGATTGGGCAGGATCGCCTGCATGGCTTCGAGATAAAGGCGGCGGCGCGTAATTTCAGGCGCCTTGCGATACTCGCTCAGCAGCAAAGAGAATTTCTGCGCTTCGCCTTTTGCCTCATTGATCCGCTTGAAAGCATAGGCTTCGGCTTGTTTCTCGCGTTCCTTAGCCTGTCCTCGCGCGTTCGGCACGGCATCGTTGTAAACCGCCCAGGCCTGGTTGATCGCCGTTTGCTTTTCCTGCTGCGCCTGGTTGACCTCGTTGAACGCTGCTTGCACCGCAGGCGGCGGCCGCACGGTTACCAGCTGCACCTGCTGGATCTGCAATCCGAGATCGTAACGCGAACACAAATCAGCGAGTCGTGACAAGGTTGCAGTCTCAATGTCGTGGCGACCGATCGTGAGCACTTCGTCCACGGTCCGGTCGCCGATTACTTCGCGCATGACGCTCTCGGACAGGTCGCGCAACGTCTGTTCCGGTTCACGCGCGCCGAACAGATACACCTGCGGATCGGTGATGCGATACTGCACGACCCACGGCACCAGAGCGGTGTTCAAGTCTCCAGTGATCATCGTTTCGGTGTCTTCCGCCTGCCGATCCTGCTGGTAATAGTTCGTGGCGTTTTCGCTGCCGAAGCCGAACTCCAGTTTCAATAACCGCTGCGTCGGCAGGACGTGAATCCGGTCCACATAGGGAATGGCATAGGCCAGCCCAGGGCTAACGACCTGGTGATAAGCGCCGAATCGCGTTTTTACGCCGACTGAGTTCGCCGGAATGCTTTTGAACCCGAATACCAGCGTCAGCAGACTAACGATGATGCCGATGGAGGCGATAATGCCGAGACCGAGTCGCAACGGATGAATCGGGTTTGAACTTACAGAAACCACCTGGGCCATGGGCAGCGGCCTACAGTCGCGCGGAAACCGGCCTGGTATGCAAGTCCAAAATATTGAGATTCAGATACAAATGGCGGATTTCCACCGTGGCATCCGCGCTCACGGAACCTTTGCTTCCATCCAGACCGCTGATAACGTTGTGGTTATCGAGGTATTCATATGAACAAAATGACTTTAGCAATCGTGTCCGTGATCGCCGCGCTCGGTTTCGTGCGGGCGGCAGAGCCGCAAAAGCAGCCGGCCGCAGGCACTCCTGCCCCCGAGTTCAGTTTGACCAGTAACGAGGGGTCTGCGGTCAGCCTCAAAGACTTCAAAGGCAAATGGGTAGTCCTCTACTTTTACCCGAAGGATTTCACCAGCGGCTGCACACTCGAAGCGCAAAATTTCCAGCGTGATCTTGCCAAGTATCAAAACGCCGGCGCAGTCATCGTCGGTGTCAGTGTGGACAGCGCACAATCGCACAAAGACTTTTGCGCCAAGGAAGGTTTGAATTTCAAACTGCTGGCTGACCCGGACGCGAAGGTATCCACCGAATATGGGTCGGTGATGGAACACGAAGGCGCTAAGATGGCGGCGCGAAACACTTTTCTGATTAATCCGAAGGGCGAGATCGCGAAGGTTTACACCGGTGTGAAACCGGCCGGCCACAGCGATGAAGTGCTGAAGGATCTGAGCGCTCAGAAAAAGAGCTGATCCATGTGTCGATCCGCCCAATGGTTAGGTTGGGCAAGACGGAACTGCCAGGCTGAGATCGATTGCGCCCGCCGGACTACGGTTTTTCGATCAAGTCAGCGATGACGTTTTGCATTCCGCTGACGACGAGGGCGAATCGGTCGTAGTCGAGCTTATCCGGAGTGTCGCTCGGCTGGTGATAATGCGGGTAACGGAATGGCGCGGTGTCGGTGACCATGATCGCGGGATAACCGTGCTGCCAGAATGCCCAGTGATCAGACCAACCGATGCCAGGGATAAAGGAGGGCACTACGCCTCCCTCTGACGGCAATTTTTGAGTGCCCCGAAATGTGGTTAGGCATCGCTTGAGCAGATGGCGAGAACCGAGATTGCTGACGAAGGCAATGAAGTTCGCTGTTTTGGGATAGAAAGCGCCCAGCCCTAACGACGGATACACCTGTGACCGTGGCACATCAGAGAAGTACCCGATTGTTTCCAGGCTGATCATCGCGACGATTTGATCGCCGCGAGCCTTACATCGACCGGCATAGACCAAACTGCCCATCTCCGCTGTTTGAAAGTAGGGCGGCTCCTCGTTCACAAATTCGACGAATCGGAGCGTTGTCCTCGGATGGTGCGAAGCGAAACGCCGGGCCAATGCCAGCACCGCTGCGGCGCCGCTGCCGTTGTCGTTCGCACCTGGCGCGCCGTAAATAGAATCGTAATGAGCGGCGACCACCACAATGTCTGGTGAACTGCCGGCGATCTCGGCTTCAATGTTGTGGCAGGCTCGGCCGCGAAGTTCGAACGTGTCGCGCCGCGGCGTCAGGCCCGCTTTGGTAAATGATTTCTCAATGTATTCCGCTGCCGCAATTAGTGATGGATAACGAGGAAGGTTCCGTTCCCCGATATCGCCGGCCAATGTCTGCACGTCGGCTTTCAACTCAGTGCGCAACGCAACCTCGTCGTCAGATAAAGCTGCGGCGCGGCGAACATTCTGGCCGGGCATGCGAATCATGAACCACCACGTTACCAAAGCTATCGCAGCCAGAGCGCCGGTTACGCGCAACGCTGAGAACAACGGCCGCCGCATTCGATCAAGATAGTCAGACTGTACAATCCGACATGACATAGAGGTGGATCGCGTTCCACCATCCGATCGCGCCGTTCGGTCAAATCTCTAGCCGATCTTTTTTCGGAAGCGCAATGCGCACAGAACGAACAGTAGCACCGACATGACAACTAAAATCAACAGGTGCGGCCAGTATTCGAAAAAATGGGCTCCGCGAAGAATGATGGCCCGGGCCAGCGAGATGAAGTAAGTGGCCGGCAGAATCGAACCCAGCGCGTAAAAGATCCACGGCATGGTTTCGCGAGGAAACACGAAGCCGGAAAAGAACACACTCGGCAGCATGAAAGTCATCGACATCTGAAGCGCCTGCATCTGGTTCTCCGCTTTGGTCGCCACCAGCAGACCGAGACTCAGTAACGCGAATACGTAGACGAAGGTGGCAAACGTCATTGCCAGTACGCTTCCGGCGATTGGCACGTGAAAGAGGAATCGCATGATCAGGAACAAAATGATGGCCATGGTCATGCCGATGCAGAGATAGGGCACCAGTTTGCCGAGCATAAGCGCCCACCGGCTCATTGGGCTAACGAGCAGCTGTTCCAACGTGCCTTTCTCCCGCTCACGCACGACCGCCATGGCCGTCGCGAAAGTGGTGCCGATCTGAAGAACGATGCCGATGACACCCGGAATATAAAAGTTCGGACTCCTCATCGTCGGGTTGTAAAGCATCTGAGGCCGGATATCGATCGGGATGTCGCGGCGACCGGTCTCCTGAACTAACGACTCGAGCGACTGAGTCAGAGCCACGCTCACGGCGGTGTTCAATGCCTGAAGGGCCGTGGTTGAGTTCGATCCATCAATCAACAGTTGCACCTGTGCCGGTTGTCCATTTCGGAGTCGCTCCGTGAATTTCGGCGGAATCTGCAGTCCCGCGTAGGCTCGGCCACGCCGGATGTCGCTCGCCATTTCATTGATGCTGTGGACTTCGCCGACGACCCGGAATGTCTCGGTGTTCACGAACCGGTCAACGAATTGGCGGCTCTCGACTGTCCGGTCTTCGTTGAAGACCACCATGGCCATGTGTTTGACATCGGTATCCAGCGCGTAACCGAATGCCACCATTTCCACCAGGGGCGGAAAGAACATGAAGAAGAGGGTCATGGGATCGCGCCACACCACGATGAATTCCTTGAACAAAATCGCACTGAGACCGCGGAAGGGAACGTGTTTCACGCAGCCTGTTGCTCCTCCTGGCCTACCGCATTTTCGCGAGCGTGTTTCTCGCTCAAGGTGACGAATACATCTTCAAGAGATGGGCCGATCTCGTGAATTTCAATTTGGCCAATTCCGACAGCCCGCAGCGCGTCCTCAATTTGCTCGCGCTGAAAACGGTCATCGACCAGAAGATGCATCGATTGTCCGAACACCGTCGCGCTTCGGACGCCGTCCAATTGCTGCATTGCTTTAAGAGCGCTGGTCACGTGATCGCAGGTAACGTCGAGCCGTCTGGTGCCTGGCGGACTGACTTCAGGGAGCTTCTTCAAATCGTCCGGTTCACCCCAGGTGATCAACTTGGACATGTAAATGTAGCCGACGTGATCACATCGCTCCGCCTCATCCATGTAATGAGTGGTCACGAACAAGGTCATGCCTTCTGCGGCAAAGCCGAATAAAAGGTCCCACAGTTCGCGGCGCGCCACCGGATCAATTCCAGCTGTCGGTTCGTCGAGGAATAAAACGGTGGGCCGGTGCATCAACGAGCAGGCCATGGCCAGGCGCTGGCGCCATCCGCCGGAGAGCAACGCCGCCCGGCGGTTTAGATACGGCTGAAGATGGGTGACGCCGATCAGTTCGTCACGGCGCTGGAGCAGGGCCCGCCCGCTTAGTCCATACAGTTTGCCCGAGAAAATCAGGTTCTCGTCCACTGTGAGTTCGTCGTACAGAGAAAACTTCTGAGACATGTAGCCAATCATGTCTTTGATGGAATCGGTATCGTTCACCACATCATGGCCGCCAATCCTGGCCGTCCCTTCCGACGGTTCCAGAATTCCACAGAGCATTCGAATGACCGTCGATTTGCCCGACCCGTTAGGCCCGAGAAACCCGAAGATAGAGCCTTTGCCGACCGTGAACGAGACGTGATCGACGGCCGTGAAGTTGCCGAACGTTTTGGTCAGGTTTTCGCACTCAATCATTCCATTCATCGGTAAGTTGCTGTGCAGTCAGTGAACGTTTGAAAAGAAAACGTCGGCGGCCATGCCCGCCCGAAGGCGATCGTCGGCATTGGGCAGTCGAACTTTGATGCCAAACACCTGGCGAATCCGATCTTCCACCGTTTGCACGTTGCGCGGGGTGAACTCGGCTTGACGATTTACCTGCTCAACAACTCCATCGAAATCTTTTCCCGGAAAGGAATCGACCCGCACTCGCACGTGATCGCCGATTTTGATCAACCCCAGCCAGGGCTCGGGGACGTAAACCCGCACCCATAAATGTTCCGGGAGGAGGAGCGTGGCGACCTCGCGATTGGCCGGGATGACATCACCGACTTTTACGCTGAGCACTTCGAGCACCGAATCGGTAGGCGCTTTGACTTCCATTTCCGCCAGCTGTGCATCGACGTCCGCCAGTTGAGCGCGCGCCTGGGTTACGCGCATCTGCGCTGCTTCCACGTTTTTTTCCTGTGAATAGGCGGCGCTGGCCGCCTTTTCCGCATCGTTAGGCGAGACAACGCGTCTTCGCAGCAGATCCTGCTGGCGCTTGGCATCATCTCGGAGGAAATCCAACTGAGCCTTTTGAGAATCGGCGTCGTGAATAGCAGTTTGGATTTGGGCGGCGGCCAAATCCCTTCGGGCCCGCATTTCGGTTGCTTCCAGTCCGACAATTGTTTGGCCGGCCTGCAGACGGTCTCCCTCCTGAGCTAAGACTTTGTCTACCCGGCCGGGCGACCGCGGGCCGACATGCACTTCGTCTACTTCAATCGTGCCCGAAACAGTATTGCCCGGGTGATCGCAATTGGTTAGGCCAGACAGAACGAACAGGCACAGCAAAACCACTGACCCGAAGCGAAATGATTCAGGCGCAGAGGTTTGACCCCGGAACTTCGGCCGCATTCCTGGCAATGTCGCAGTCAAAACCCATCGGTGAAAGCACTTCTTGAAACTCCGGAACTCTACGGTTCGTGACAATCTCGCGTTAACGGCGCGCATTGTGACAGTCTGGGAATCATGGCCGGCTATTCCGAAACACCCCTTCTTCAGAAACTGGGAATCAAACCGGAGACCGTTGTTGCAACGATCGACGCTCCTCCGGGCTATCGTAAATTGCTTGGCCCGGCCGCCGGATTACTAGCCTTCAGCGACAAGCCGAAGAACGGAGCGGAATTCATCCACGTGTTCGCGAAGGAGCGAACCAACCTGGAGAAACATCTGAAGCAGCTCAGGAGAACAGTCGCCGATACCGGAACAGTGTGGGTGTCGTGGCCAAAGAAATCTTCGGGCGTTACGAGCGACGTAACTGAAGACGTAATTCGAGCCATTGCACTGCCGCTCGGGTTCGTCGATGTAAAAGTATGTGCGGTGGACGAGATCTGGTCCGGACTCAAACTGATGGTTCGCCGCGAATCTCGAAGAAAAAGTAGTAAGCCATGAAAACGCGTTACCTCGATCATATTGATCTTCGGGTGAGAGATATTCGCCGGGCCAGAGAGTTCTACAGCAAACTGCTGCCGGCGCTCGGATTTATCTGCGACCGTTCCGACCAGGAGTGGTCCACATTTTATGCTGCCGGCGGCGACAGACCGCAGGCCTTTTTCGGATTGACCAGCGATCCCGAACATCACCCTAACGGAACCCGGATTGCATTTTGGGCGGAAAGCAGAGCGGATGTGGATCAGATCGCGGAACTGCTTCGGCAAATCGGTGGGCGTAATCTTGAAGGCCCTGAACTTTGCCGGGAATATTCGCCCGGTTATTACGCCGTGTTCTTCGAGGATCCAGACGGAAACAAGCTCGAAGTTTGTTGTCGTGAGCAACCAGTAATCGGCTGATGAGCGCATCGCGACAAGAGGTTCGCGCGGCAGGTGCGAAGGGAGGTCCCCGGATCCTTGGCGACCAGTACCGCGTCCGCTACCTCAAGTTGATCGCCGTATTCAAAATCCTGAAAGGAGTGTTCCTCCTGAGTCTTGGCCTATCGCTGATTTTTCTGAACAGCCGCACGCGCTGGATGGACTCGCTTTCCGACTGGGCGACTGACGAACTTTTGGTTGTTCACAGCAAGACCCTGCATTACCTCCTGAACCAGCTACAGCACATGCTCACCGGCGGCCACCTTCGCGCCACCGGACTGCTGTCGCTGTTTTATTCAGCGGTTTTGTTCACTGAAGGCATCGGCGTGTACTTGCAAAAGCGGTGGGCTGAGTTGCTGATGGTGATCGCTACTTCTGCGCTCATTCCGCTCGAGATCCACCATCTGTTCGTCAAGCCGAGTTTCACCGCCCTGACCATCCTGCTCGTAAACTGTTTTATTGTTTGGTTTCTTTACCGGGTTTTGAAATGGGAACGCCCGCACCGGGCGGCACCGGCGCCAGCGGAAATGGCGAACGTTTAATCGTAGCCGGCGGCGTTATTCCGAACGACTTCAATGCGGTCAGTGTTCGTTCCATGGGCAATCCGACTACGTTGGAAAACGAGCCTTCGATCTCGGCGATGATTTCAGCTCCGTGTCCCTGAGCGGCGTACGCGCCCGCTTTGTCCAGCGGGTCAATCTTTGCCAGATACTGGCGGATTTCTTGAGCCGTTAACTTTTTGAAGCGCACCACCGTGATTTCGGAAAACAAACTCAAATTTCGGCGATCCAGGTGAGCGATAAACACTGATGAATGCACGTGATGCGATCGGCCGCTGAGTGAACGCAGAATGCGGATCGCGTCGGGGAGGTCAGCTGGCTTGCCGATAACCTTGTCCGAAAGTAAGACAACAGTGTCCGCTGCCAAGACGACGCGTTCCGGCATTTGCCGCGCAACCGCCATGCCTTTCCGAACTGCGTTCCAGGCTGTGAGTTCTCGCGCGGTCAGATGCGCTTCGGCGATTTCTTCTATCCCGGGCACTACAGTTTCGAAAGCGATTCCAGCTGCTTGCAACAAATCCGACCGCCTCGGTGAGCCGGACGCCAACACCAGCGTGGGTGACCTTGAAGTTGCTCGTCGCCCGGAGTGATTCGTCGAGTTCACCAAGTCGCGGTAACAGTAGAAGTTTATTTGGCGCAGTGGATTGCACGTCTGCGCTGCCGGAACTGCAAAAACCGCTTGGCATCCCAGGACGTCCACGCCAGCTTAGATTTGATCCGTGCGGGCATAGCTTAATGGTAAAGTTCCAGCCTTCCAAGCTGGCCATGCGGGTTCGATTCCCGTTGCCCGCTGGATATTACAATAAGCTGAAAAAACGCTAAAAAACTATTGACGGTGACCTAGGCTCCCGTATACAACGGATGGCGTTCTAAAACTCTTACATTTATCAGGGCTATGAAAAAACTACTCGAATTGTCCCACAGCGTCACCCGTGGCGCTCTCCTCCCCAGCCTCGCTCTTGGCTTAGGCGTCATGTTCTGGAGCGCTACGACCGCGGTCGTCAATGCTCAGATGCAGGCGGAACAGGTCGAAAAGGCCAAGCCGACTGACAAGCCCGGCAAAGGGAAGCCCGATAAACCGGATAAAGGCAAATGCGACGTCTGCCACAATCCCCATAACTATCACACCATCAACATCCCCTGCGATCAGGTGGATAAGTTCCTGGCGAACCACCCAGGGGATTTCCGTGGCCGTTGCCAGGCTACCCCGGTTCAGAACCCTTAAGCTTTTTCGAATTTAGGAAAAGCCGTTGCGATTTCACTCGCAACGGCTTTTCTTTTGCCCCGGCCGGCCGCCGAAGGCCGCCATTCTTCGATCGCGTTTGTGACTCAATCTCGATACCTGCCACGCTTTACTGAAGCGTTGTCAGTAATTCTGCTGATCCTTGCCTTCCTGACGATCCAAACACTGATCGGAGGCACTCGCCTTCTCTTCAGCCTGCCAGGCTACGCCATTGTCGCGCTGGTCGGTTTATTGAGTCTGTTTTCGCTGCGCCGGCCCAAGCCCTCGCCGGACTGGCTCTGTCTGGGCGCCACCGCCTTGTTTCTCGGCTACGTCCTTGTCAGAGCGCTTTTTTCGCCCGTCGACTACCTGGCTCGCTCGGACATTTACTCCGTGGTTGCCGGGCTGGTTGTGTATTTTTGCGTCGCCTCGGTGCTGACCCATTCGAAGTGGCGAATGACGATTTTTCTGTGTCTGCTTGGCTTTGCACTGGTGCACGTGGTCGTCGGTGGTTTGCAATTCAGGGATGGGGAGAACTTCATGCCGATTTCGTTTCTGCAGCGATACGATTACGGCCGAAGAGCCAGTGGCCTGTATGTCTGCCCTAACCACCTCGCCGGATTGCTCGAAGTGCTGGCGGTATTTGGGTTAAGTATCATCTGCTGGAGTCGCTGGTCGCGCTGGCTCAAATTGCTGATCGGTTATGCGGTGGCTGTTTGCTACCTGGGGGTTGCCCTCACCGGAAGCCGGGGAGGTTATCTGAGCACAGTGGCCAGCGTGATTTGTTTTGCCGGGCTGAGTCTCCTTCTTCTATGGCAGGCGCCGCGCCGGTTATTCTGGACCTTCGCGATCCCGAGTGGATTGCTAGCGCTGCTGCTGGCCGGAGCCGTGGTGTTTTTTATTCAGCGCAACGACGTGCTGAGCGAGCGAGCCAACAACGTCTTTGATGTCGGCAACATGCGGTTTGATCTTTGGAAGGCCGCACTCCAGCAGTGGAATTTGCAGCCTGTCTTCGGTACTGGCAGCGGCACGTATCTTTATTATGGGCGGCAGTTTCGAACCGACCGGGTGCAAATTGATCCGGTCTATGTGCATAACGATTACCTTCAACTATTGGCCGAGTACGGGGTCATAGCGTGTGTTCTGCTGATTCTGTTTCTGGCAGTGCATCTGCGAAATGGGTGGAAAAACTTCGCCCGGTTAGGTCCAAACCGGGTGGGGAGATCGCAGCGGTTGCTTAGCAACGGAATGGCGCTTCAGATCGGCGCGATCAGCGCCGTGGTCGCGTACCTGGTGCATTCGGTGTTCGACTTTAATCTGCACATTCCAGCCAATCTCCTGCTGATGGCTTTCGTGTTCGGTATTTTGGCGAACCCCGGCCCGATTGGCGCGGGTAAACCGGAAGCGGCG
The DNA here is from genome assembly GCA_045809745.1 of Chthoniobacterales bacterium. GTDB lineage: Bacteria > Verrucomicrobiota > Verrucomicrobiia > Chthoniobacterales > UBA10450 > DATFCK01. The sequence goes on from JBJMXE010000067.1 coordinate 11,894, forward strand.
CGAGGCGCGGCGTTGTTGTGGCGATTGCCTGCTCCGGCATTAGCGATCGTTATCTGCGTGCAGTGTGTCCGTTTTCTGCCCGGTGAGTACTACACCGAGAAGGCACGCACCGCGTTACGCGATTACGATCCGGGCGCGGCGATTCATTTCGGCCTGGAGGGCCTCAAATGGGAACGGCGAAATCCCGATTTGTATCAGTATCTGGGTAGCGCCCAGCTCGATCAGGCGGATGAACTTACCGATCCGGCTGCGCGCGCCTCCATGTATGAAGCCGCGGTAGATACTTTCAACAGAGGCCGGGCCGTCGCACCGCGTGAGAAGAGTTTCGCAATGGCACTAGGCATGGCCTATGACGAACTCGGCCGGTTCCCGGAGGGGGAATGGATGTTGGATGAAGCGCTGAGCTTGGATCCCAAGTTCGCGCCCGCGAAGGACGTTTATCAGGAACACCTTCGCCTCTGGCGAGGCGAGAAACGGACCGCTGCCGAACAGTAATCCGTGACGTATAGGCAGCCGGTTAGCATCGTGAATACACTCGGCTCGCTAGCTGCTTAGATTCGTCGCGAGGCACTTGCACCGCACCACAGTTTCACGCATGGGAAATGACGTCGGATTCTAAGAAATACATTGCTGAAATCGGCGGTTCCAACTACCCTCAACGACTCGAGCGGAACGCTCTTTCTGACGGCCCGGTTTGAGATCATCTGCAGTAATGAGAACCTTTAAAGCTCACGCCGGTGTTTGCGCATTTGCCACGGTGGTGCTGTGTTTATTCGCGCCGGCCTTCGCGCGCGCCGAGGGAGAAGCGATCGGCGGCAGCACGCCGGAAACGCCCATTACCGAATCAGGTTCGGGATCTGCCATTGGTCTGGGGAATTTCTCTCGCTTCCCGCTAAACATCTCGGCGTCGGTTCACGGCGGTTATGATAACAACGTTAGTAACACCGATGCGCTCAAAGAGGAGTCCTGGTTCACCACCATTGGCGTGCTTGTCGGCTATGAGATGGGAAACGCCCGCACAAAGCTGACGCTGTCTTCCACCTTCGGATTTACCTATTACACGAATGTCTCCGACAACGCACTGGAGCCGAATCTTAACTTGGCTCTTACGTTGGTTCACCACCTGTCGCCTCGCCTAAGCCTGGAGTTTGCGGGGTCGGCTGCTTATCAAACTGAGCCGGACTTTCAGTACGGGTTGAGCACCAACCGCCGGGCCGGTAATTACTTTTTCACGTCCGACAAGCTTAGCGCGAGCTACGCCTGGGCACCGCGATTCGCGACCGCAACTTCCTACAGCATCGCTGCGGTTAAGTATGATGATTCGGCCGCGGGAATGTTCGAAGATCGGATCGAAAACACGTTCGGTAACGAGTTTCGATTTCTCATGTGGCCAACGACCAATCTAATCGCCGAGTACCGGTTCCAGTTCGTGAACTACGCGCATATCAACCGCGATTCGACCACTCACTACCTTCTCGGCGGGTTTGATCACGCCTTCAATCCTCGGTTGAGCGCGGATTTACGCGGGGGCGCGGAGTTTCGCAATTATGAGGAAACCGGCGCGCAGAACTCTCCATATTTCGAGAGTTCGGTTACTTACCGATTGGGAAAAGATACTTCTGTGGTCTGGGAGACCCGTTACGGCATCGAGGAAGGGGACATCGTAACGAATTCCACGCGGAAGACATTCCGTACCGGTATTCAGGGACGGCATAATCTGACCTCGCGAATTTCAGCTAACCTGGCCCTGTATTACACAAACGACGATTACGGCGAGACTCGCGTCCTGGACCCTGCGACGGCCAAATACGTGGTGAACCCGGAGTTTACTGAGGACTCGTTCAATATCGACCTTTCGCTGCGATATTCGCTGACCCACTACATGGGCCTTGACCTCGGCTACGACCATACCACGGTCAGCTCGGGAGACGCGAATCGTGACTACTCCCGCAACCGTGTCTGGGGCGGGTTGAGCGTCACTTTTTAAAAAAACCATAACTCTGTTTTACTCCGCAGATTTTTGCGGTACAATTCCTGTTCCTCTCGCGAACGGGGTGAAATCTTCATGGCTCAAAACGACGACGTAAAACTACACTTTCTCGACTATTGGCGTGTAATCCGCGTCCATTGGGTGCTGGTCCTCCTCGCTTTTTTCCTGGTGCTGATCACCGCCGCTATCGTCAGCTACTTCCAACCCCGGGAATACCAGTCCTCGGTCTTCATTGAGGTCAAATCGACGGCTTCAAATCCGCGGATCTTCACGAATGGCGATCCGAACATTCCGATTCACGATCCGCAGCTGGCGCCCACCGTTTTTCAGGTCATTCAACGCACCGGAATTTTGTATCCAGTCATCGAGCAGCTGAAGTTGCAGGATAAATGGGCTCGTGACGGCGTTCGGCCCACCAAGGAGCAAGCGTATGCGATGCTTCGCAGCAAATTGGACGTCGATGAAGTGCGAAACACCGATCTGCTTCAGATCAGCGTGTTCAACACAAACCCACAGGAAGCCGCCGACATCGCGAACAAAATAGTTTCCGTCTATCAGGACAAGCGCGTGGAAGAGGAAAAAGAGATCCTGAATCGCGCGGTTACGACGATGAATGAGGAGGTCTCAAAGCAGCAGAAACGGGTGGATGACGCTGCCACCGAGATGTCCCGGATTCGCGAAGAAGAACACATCATTGATCTGAACCCGGAGGGAACGGAAGACACCCAGGCGCCGATCAATAACATGGTCGTTAAGCAGGAAACGGCTGTGAACGAAGCCGACACCAAGGTCGCCACCCTACAGTCGCAACTCGACCAGATTGAAAAGCTCAAGGGCCAGGATCTGATGCGGATGCTCGCGACGTTGAATATCCAGGATCCGACGATTCAGAAAATAATGCCTAACTACCAGGAAGCTGTCGCTCAGGAGGCGTTGCTACTGAATTCCGGTTTTGGCGAGAATCATCCGAAAGTTAGAGCGGTTCATGCCACTCAGCAGGTCTACTCGAAGCAGCTTGAGGAGCAGGTAAGCAGCATCCGAGTCGCGTTGGAAAAAAATCTGGGCACGGCACAGGCCACCAGTAACGAATTGCGCCGTCACCTCGAGGAAATCAATTCGAAGCAACTCGCGAACAAAACTCTCGGCGCGAACTACACTCGGGCCAAGAACACTTACATCAAAGAGAAGGCGCTGCTGGATGGCGTGCGCACCCGCGCGCAAAGCCAGACCATGGAACTCGCGATGCCACGCGTCGCCGTCAGCGTGAAACAGGTGGCGGAGCCGCCCAGTTATCCGGTTCGTCCACGGGTTGGGCTGAATCTCATGCTTGGCGGATTGGTTGGTCTGGTAGTCGGCCTCGGCCTTGCATTCTTCATCGAGTATCTGGATACGAGTGTGAAGACGATGGAGGACGTCGAAAATCTTCTTGGGCTTCCAGTTCTGGCCATCATCCCAAAGAACATTCATCTCCTGCACAAGGATCAGGGGGATACCCCCGACGCTGAGGCCTACCGGATCCTGCGCACGAACATCGAGTTCAATCGGAAGAGCCCGCAGGCGAACACAATTTCATTGGTCAGCGGCGGACCTGGTGAGGGCAAGTCGACTACCATCGCCAATCTTGCATTCATCTCTGCCCAGGGCGGGTACTCGACTTTGGTCGTTGACGCTGACCTCAGGCGCCCGGTGCAACATGATATTTTCGAACTCGATAACACCATCGGGCTCACCAACTATCTCACCACCGAAATGGACCTTCATGAGGTGATTTTCCCGACCGTGGTGGAGAATTTATCGCTTTTGCCCAGCGGTATTCTCCCATCAGACGCGGTCGGTATCCTGAATTCTCAACGGATGTCGGATTTGATCGCCGAACTAAAGCAGCGGTATGACATTGTCTTTTTCGATTCTCCCCCAATGCTTGGAGTCAGCGATGCATCGGTGTTGGCGAGCGAAGTCGATCAAACCATTATCGTCGTGCAGCACCGGCGTTTCCCGCGAGCAATGCTCACCCGGGTGAAGCAGGCTGTGATCGGTGTCGGCGGCAGCGTTCTGGGCGTCGTGTTGAACAACGTCGATCTCAAGCACGATCAGAACTACTACTACTACACCAACTATTACGGGTACTATTCGCCGCGGGAAAAGGATAACAAACGACGTCGGCCGCAGGAAGCTGCCGTTTCGACGCGGAACGGGCATTCCGATTCGGAGGACGATTATTGATGCGAACGACAGTTTTCTTCCTGGTTTTATTCGTTAGTGCAGCGGCCGCTTTCGCCCAGTCCACGCTTCGTATCGGTGACCCGATCGAAGTCAAAATTGGCGGAGTTCCGCAGGACGAACAGCTTCAGGTCAATAATACGTATGTCGTGGATTCTAGCGGTTCGATCAGCTTGCCTTACATCAACAAGGTGAGAGCGGCCGGCCTTGCTCCGAGTCAGTTCGCTCGGTCAGTCGAGGAAGCCTACCGGGCGGGTAAGATTTACACGAACCCAAACATCACCGTAGTCATGCAGCCAACGGCCAGGTTCGTGAACGTTGGCGGCGCGGTGCGGCAGCCGTCACGTGTGAATTTTACCGAAGACATGACCCTTTTGACGGCCATCAATGCCGCCGGCGGGTTCAACGATTTTGCCGATCAAAAACGCGTTCGCCTGCTGCGAGGCAGCAAGGTTGAGGTTTTTGACATACGACAATTCCGCAAGGACCCGAGCAAAGACGTTGCTCTCCAACCCGGCGATCGCGTCGAGGTTCCACAGACCTTGTTCTAAGCGGCCGAGCCTGCCTTTTACTGGTCAGGCGCGATCAGCTCGCGATTTTTCCAGGCAAATCCCAGGCCGGAGAAGATCGTTAGGGCGACAGTAATCCAGATCAGCACGCGGCCGGCGTCGTGCCATGCCCGTCTCCACCATTCGCTGTGGCCGTCCGCGTAATGCAGTTCGATCGCCGACAGAAGCAGCAGGAAGAAAATTACGGTAACGATCTGCCACGAAGTTTTGTGTTTTCCCAGACGTTCAGCGGGCAGAATGCGACCTTTGGCGCTGGCCATCATCCGTAAACCGGTGATCAGGAAATCGCGCGCAACCACAGCGGTGGCGGCCCACGCCGGAATCGCTTTCAGCGGCACGAGCGAAATGAACGCCGCTGCCATCATGATCTTGTCGACCAGCGGATCCATCAATTTTCCGAAGTTCGTGACATTGCCGTAGCGCCTGGCAATTTCGCCGTCGGCAAAGTCGCTCAAACCAGCGATCAAAAAGATGATAAGGGCGGAAGTGCGGGCATAGCCCCAGGACGAATTTAAGGCCAACACGAACAACAGTGTGAGCACCAGGCGGCCCATGGTGATGCGATTAGCCCAATTCATGAGATTGCTGCTGGCTGCGGTTCGTCCCGAATTGCGCCGCTGGTCGGCGCCGATGTGAACCGTGGTCGCTTCCAGATCGGCACGCTCTTCTTCAGCTCATCCATCATCCACTGATTGGCGCGGTACGCTTCGGCTCTATTGCGACTGGTTGTTCGAACGAAGACTGAAGCTTCACCAGCGGGAACAAAACCGATTCGATGGTGAATGATCGCGCAGTCAAGCCGGAACCGCTCGATAGCTTCTCTCGCGATTCTCTCAAGTTGATGACAAGCCATCATCTGGTGTGCTTCGTACTCGATGCCCGATATCTCACTGTTGCTCTCAACTGGACGCACCGCGCCGAAAAAATCGACTATCGCTCCACTCCCATAATGATAATGGGACTGCGCCGGAGGACGTAGTGCGGCATCGGTCAGGATAACTTCGCAAACTGGAATTGCCATGCGCTCTGATTGATCGCTAGAGTGAGCCGCCGGTTATCGCCGGCCGTAAACAAGGAGATACTCAAAATGACTACCAATCAATGTGATATTGGCGTGATCGGTCTGGCGGTGATGGGCGAAAACCTGGTCCTGAACATGGAATCGAAGGGGTTTTCCGTCGCCGTTTACAATCGCACAACGGCAGTCACCGAGAAATTTCTGAACGGGCGAGCCAAAGGCAAAAATATCGTCGGCGGCATCACGTTGGAAGAATTTGTTCAGGCGCTGAAGCGACCACGCAAAGCCATGATCATGGTCAAGGCTGGAGCTCCGGTTGACGCGGTGATCAGTCAGCTCGCTCCGCTTCTGGAGAAGGGCGACGTCATCATTGATGGCGGCAACTCGCTGTTCACCGATACGCAAAGACGTTGCAAGGAACTCGAGGGCAAAGGCATTCACTTTGTCGGAATGGGTGTTTCGGGTGGTGAAGAAGGAGCGTTGAAGGGTCCATCCTTGATGCCGGGCGGTCCGCGCGAATCCTGGGAGATCATCGCGCCGATCTTTCGCAAGATCGCGGCGCAGGTCGATGGCGAGCCATGCTGCCGATACATGGGTCCCGACGGCGCAGGGCATTACGTAAAAATGGTGCATAACGGGATCGAGTACGGCGATATGCAGTTGATCTGCGAGGCCTACGCGATCCTGAAAGATGTGCTCGGGCTGACTGCTGCCGAACTGGCCGATATTTTCGACGACTGGTACAAAGGCGAGCTCAACAGCTACCTGATAGAAATCACTGCCAAGATTTTTCGAAAGATCGATCCGGATACCGGTAAACCACTGGTTGATGTGATCCTGGACAAGGCCGGACAGAAAGGAACCGGTCTTTGGACGTTGCAATCAGCCATTCAACAGTCGGTTGTGATCTCGACCATCAACGCAGCGGTCGAGGAACGGGTAATATCTTCGCGCAAAGACGAGCGTGTCGCCGCATCCAAGATCTTACCGCAACCGAAGCTAACGAAGTTCACCGGCGACAAAAAACATTTGATCGATGCGGTGCGTAACGCGTTGTATGCGTCGAAGATTGTTTCGTACGCGCAGGGGATGGAGTTACTCGGCGCTGCCAGCAAACAGTACAACTGGAATCTAAATTTCGGCGACATCGCGACAATTTGGCGAGGCGGGTGCATCATCCGCGCTATCTTTCTCAACCGGATCGTAGAAGCGTACGGGCGGGATCCGGCGCTGCACAATCTGCTGCTGGATTCTTACTTCACGGACATCATCGCCAAGACGCAGGATAACTGGCGGGTGGCTGTTTCAACTGCGGCCCAACAGGGCGTGGCCGTGCCCGCTTTCAGCGCTTCACTTGCCTATTTCGACAGTTATCGACAGCCGCGACTGCCGCATAACCTGTTGCAAGCACAACGCGATTTCTTCGGTGCGCACACTTACGAGCGAGTGGATAAGCCCGGGATATTCCACACCGAATGGATGGAATCGGGTGATAAGCCGACAGAAAAGGCAGCGCAGCCAAAGGAACCTGCTAAACGGCACGCGGGGGAATGACCGCTCACGCGGTTAAGCACTAAGCATTAAGCACCAAGGTCCAAGCTCGAGAGAAACTCCAGGCACCAAGCAGCCGCGCCGCCGGCTATGTATCGCCTGCGAAATTGAAGGCTGGTGATTCTTTGAGTGGTTAATGGGTCAGACCGTTGGCAGCCCGTTTGAACATTATCGTGCGGCCACACGGTACATCTTGCTATGTCATCCCGAGCGCAGTCGAGAGACCTCGCCCCATGCAGTGTGCGTCACGCAAGTAGGAGAGGTCCTTCGACTTCGCTCAGGATGATAATTGCGGGTGTAAATTGACCGTTAGGCTGGGCAATTGCTGTACGTCCAAACTTGTTCATTAACCTTTCGGGATCAGCGAAGTGTGCTTCAATGAAAATCGTGCGATTCGCTTCCGATCAGCTGCTCGTGCGCTAATGGACGGATATCTCGAGTTTTGATCAATACGACGCCGTCAGAATTTTGGACCTCGCCTTCGATCAGAAGAAAAGATTCTTCAGTGATGGTTAGGCGGAATTTTTCGAAAAAATCGGGATCCACGATGGCGTTCGAGACACCGGTTTCATCTTCCAGACTAACAAAGACGAAACCTTTAGCGGTTCCGGGTCGCTGACGGCAAATGACATTACCGGCGATCTGGACGATCGCGCCGTGCGGCGCCTTCACTAAATCAGTCGCTCGCCAGGCATTCGGGAAATTGGGGCGCAGCAATTTCATCGGGTGCGGGCCGGCCGTCAGATCCATGGTTTCGTAATCAGCCCGCACCCGTTCCGGCAACGTCATCGGCTTGAGTGGCGATTTGATGTTCTGGGGAGCACCCCCGTCTCGGGTGTTGGTTTTGCCGTCCGGGCGAAACGATCTTTTTGCAGTCCGTGAAAGCGAGACGCTTTCACCAACGCCCGAGACGGGCGTCGGCGTACTCCCCAGAAGGTCATCGTGCAACGTTTGTTCGACGTCCCACATCGCCGCGCGCCGGTGATCAGCGAAACAATTGAATGCGCCGAGTTCGGCCAGCTTCCGCAACTCCTCCCTCGAGATCGGCACTCGACGCCGAAAGTCGTCGATGGATTCGAACGATTCAGTCGAGCGCTCCCGTTCCAGGATTTCGCCGTGTTCCTGCCGGAACCCACTAACGACACAAAATCCCAGGCGAAACGTGTCATCCGAAATAACTGTGCAGCGCCAGTGGGAATGTTCGACCGACACCGGAAGGATTTTAACTGCGTGCCGCTGCGCGTCTTTCACAATCGTGGCTGGCGTGTAAAACCCCATTGGCTGATTGTTAAGCAAACTGGCGTAAAACTCCGGCGCTCGATGCGCTTTCAAATACGCGCTGCCGTATGCCAGGATCGCGAAACTGATGGCGTGCGACTCTGGAAATCCGTAGAGCGCAAACGAGGTGATCGACTGGATGATTTTATCGATCACAGGAGGACTGACGCCCTTCCGAGTCATGGCCGCCCGAAGTTTGACGCTCACCTTGTTCATCCGCTCCTCGGATCGATGAAAACTCAACGCTCGCCGCAGCTCTTCGGCTTCGTCGCCTGAAAAATCTGCCATGACCATGGCGATCTTGAGCATCTGCTCCTGAAACAGCGGCACCCCGAGTGTTCGCTGAAGGACGGGTTTCAACCGATCGTCAAAATAGGTGACGTTCTCGCGGCCGGCTCGGCGAGCAAGGTAAGGATGCACCATATCGCCCTGAATTGGACCCGGACGAATGATCGCCACCTCGATGACGACGTCATAGAAACATTTCGGCTTCATCCGCGGCAGAGTCGCCATCTGAGCGCGGCTCTCGATTTGAAACACGCCGATTGTGTCAGCCTGCTGCATCATCTCGAAGGTCGCGTCGTCGTCCTTTGGAATATGAGCGAGATCAAGCGGTCGGCCGCGCTCGCGGCAAAGCTCGAATGCATCCTGCATCACGGACATCATGCCCAAACCGAGCAGGTCGACTTTTACAATGCCGAGATCTTCGCAGTCATCCTTGTCCCATTGCGCGACTACGCGGCCTGGCATCGAAGCGTTCTCCAGCGGCACGAAGGAACTCAGTTTGTCCTGGCAAATGATCATACCGCCCGAATGCTGACCCAGATGTCGCGGCAATCCATAAATCGCGTGATATAGCCTAACGAATGCAGGCATGCGCGGATGAGCTTGGGGGAGTCCCGCCTGCTCGATTTGTGATTCCAAATCCATGGTGTGCGGGAAATCACCATTGGCGAACAGGTGAGAGAAACGGTCGAGAGTGCTTGGCGAAAAATTCAGAGCTTTGCCAATTTCCCGGGCAGCGCTGCGGCCGCGATAACTAATCACATTCGCCGTCATGGCCGCGCCATGTTTGCCGTAGCGGCGATAGATTTCCTGGATCACCGCCTCGCGTCGATCGCCACTGGGAAGATCGAGGTCGATGTCCGGCCAGCCTTTGCGACTCTCGTTTAAGAAGCGTTCGAATACGAGATTGTTGCTGACTGGATCGACTGGCGTAATCGCCAGGCAGTAACAGACGGCGCTGTTGGCGGCGCTGCCGCGGCCCTGGACCATAATGTTGTGTTCGCGACAGAAATTCACGATGTCCCAAACGATTAAGAAGTAGCCGGGGAACCCGAGCTTGCTGATTAACGCCAGTTCTTGTTCGATCTGACGTTTCACCGCGGCGCTGATCGCCGCATATCGCTGTTGGGCGCCAAACCAGACGATGGTGCGCAAAAAAGAATCCATATTATGCCCAGCCGGCACGGGATATTCGGGAAACTCGTATCCGATGTTTTCCAGCGAGAACGTTAGCCGGTCGGCCAGGCGAGAGGTGTTCTCGATAGCCTCCGGCAAATCGCGAAACAGTTCGCGCATTTCCCGAGTAGTCTTTAGATGGCGTTCCGAGTTTTGACTCAGGAGTTTGCCGGCGGCATCGAGATGGGTGTGCTCGCGGATACAGGTGAAAACATCCACCACTTCGCGGCCGTAAGGCTTGGCGTATTGCACTCCGTTCGTGGCCAGAAGCGGGAGACGAAATTGCTCCGCCAAATCAATCAGCCGGTTGTTAATTTTCTCTTCGCCACGCACGTAATGTCGCTGGAGTTCCACATAAACATTTTTCTGTCCCAGGGTTTCGATCAGGAATTGTGCAGGATTCTCCGGGCTATAGGGGACGCTGCTAGCGTCCCGTGGGAAGCAGGCTGCTTTCTCTACAGAAACCACGCCCGATCCGAGGAGCGCCACCAGGCCATTCGCGAATACCGGCAGATCACTCCACCTAACGGTGCACTGTCCTTTTGCGCTGCGCAGATGCGCCTGGGTTAACAGCTGGCACAGATTGGTATAGCCGACGCGATTCTGAACGAGAACGGGAACAACCGCTCCGTCTTCCATCACCAATTCGCTTCCCACAATTGGGCGGGTGCCGTGTTCGCGTGCGGCAACCGAAAACCGCTGCGCACCGTAAACGCCATTCCGATCGAGCAGTGCGACAGCCGGCATTTCGAGCTCGGCCGCGGTTTCAGCGATGTGTTCCGGAAATGAGCCGCCTCGCAGAAAGCTGAAGGCGCTACCGGCGTGCAATTCGATGTAACCCATACATCGTCGTCCCGGTCACTCCGAAAAGCTCGATCGCTGTGTTCTCGATTGTTTAATCATAAACACCATCGAGTTCCCACGTCTGTCCGTCCCAATAAAAGCGACAAATGGTTCCGTTAGGCAGTTCGGCATCCCATTCCCGTCGGGTCCACCCCTTTTCATCCCACCAATCTCCCGAACCCATGTATGGTCCGGCCTTATCGACAACGGATCCGTCTAAATCGTGACTGCGGAGATGCACCGGTTCAGTTGCTTGCAGTAGCACGGCGGCAGGGCGTGCAGGGCGAAATCGTCGCAGCGCGGGGCCGGAAGGCGCAGCCGGTTTGGATGACGCGGCCGCGGCTCCGGCTGGAGGAAGTTCCCATGAGAACGGTTCCAGTCGAAATGCATCCGGCCGATGGGTTTCCTCGAGCACGGGGATGCCAACACGGTCCTTACCCAAAAGAGCCGTTAGGCGGGCAAGCGTCTCGTAAAGTTGGTTCGGATTTCGCAGCGTCGCTTCGAACAAGCCAAATTGGTGAGGCAACGGTTTGGCCGGTCCAGCTTCCAGTGACACGGCGACGATGGGATGATCGGATTTAAAGTCTTCAAGATGCGTCTGAAGCATCCGAAACAGCAATTCCACGCTGTTCGTCGGCTCGGGAATTTCGAAACGGCGTTCATAACCTTGTTTGTTACTGAACTGAAGCCGTAGCGTTAGAGTTTTTGCGACCAGGTAAATCCCGGTGAGCCGGCGCGAAAGCTGTTCCAGAAAACGACGTAGCACGAACAAGAGCGGCTCGGCGGTTTCGATTTCGTGTTCGAATTCAAATGTTTCGACGAACGATTCCGGAGACTCGACCAGTTTTAATAAACGTACCGTTCTGCCATGCGCGCGTTCCCATAAACGAACGCCTTCCGAACCGAGTCGATTGCGGATCTCTTCTTTATCCAGGCGAGTGAACTCCCCAAATGTGTGGATGCCCCACTTGTGGAGGAGAGCGATGATGGCAGCGATGGATTTCTCGGAGCGCGCTTTCTGTGAGCGCCGCCGGGTAGATACGCTCATAAAAAACCGAACGGTCCGGAGGTAATGGGGTTGCAGCAAACGCCGAACACCGAACACCGAACGGCGAACGTCGAATTCATTCAGAAGATCGCTGATAGTTCCGTTCAGCGGTGCGAATGCTCGCGACGAAGATCCGGATCAGTTCTTCTGCCTCATTTATGCATTCACCCGAATTTGCTGGCGCGGGTACCTGCTTGAGTCGAGCCAATAGCCGTAACGATCTCCGGGTCTCCCGTTCCTTGAGACAAATTTTGAGCTTATGGATAAAATCTTTGCGCGATTCAGCCGACTCGAGTTCGCCGTGGTTTCCATAAGGTGATGTGCCGCTGCGCAGCAATTGCCCAGCAACGTGATTAGTTGCCCGACCGGTAGGAAGAGCTTCGGTCAGTTCGACGATGTCGACTGAAAAAGCGAGCAACCGATCCTCGAGATCATAATTTCGCGGGGAATTGTGCGCATAATCCGAAACTGCTGATTCCTGGAACACAACGCGCACATTTCTGAATTCGGTGTTCGGCGTTCGGCGTTGGGCGTTCGATGTTCTCTTCATCTGTTACCCACCCCGATTCATCAGCCGGTCTTTCACTTGCTGCGGTAGCGAGGATTGAGCGAGCCATGCCATCGCGCTTTTGGCATCGGTTTTTGCCCACGATGTCACGATCGATTCCAGCTGAGTGTTCCGGGTAGAATCGTTGCCGATGGTCTGGGCCCATTCCACCGCACTCTGCGGGTCATTGGCGGAGATCTGTCTTGAAAAAGCCACCACCGTATTGTCCCGGGATGGTCCCTGCGGCAATGTGCCTAACCATGCCGCGGCGCGATAGGGATCGGTTTGTCCCCACCGATTAATCAGGCTTTCAGCGGCGCGTTGCCGCACTGGTCCTTCCGCCATCGATATCACCCAGCTGGCAGCTGCATCAGGATCGTTGGCGGCCCATTGCCAGGTAATCGTGCTGGCCGCGGTGGCTTGCGCCTCGTTCGACGATAACCGCGCCACGTAATCCACCGCGGTCCGCGGATTCGATTCGGCCACTACATTGATGATGTTAGGTAAAACGGTATCGCGACTGGCGGTAGACAGGTTATCGACCCAGGAAAGCGCAGCCTGCGGATCCACCCGGGCCCACTGTCGCGCCACGTTATCCAGTAGGTTTTTCCGGGTGTCGGAATCGGAAACGCGGGTCGCGAAATCGGCGGCAGCCCGCGGATCGGCAGCGGCCCATTGCGAAACTATATTAGTGAGCGCGTTTTGCCGGGCAGTTCCGGCCGGCAGTTTTTCCGCCCATTGCACGGCCTGTTGCGGATCGGTTGAGCCTAACCGTGTGGCGACCGCGGCTACCGCTTCATCCTGCCCTTTGCCGGTGGGCAGGGTAGCGACATACTGCGACGCGGCAACGGGATCAGCTTGGGCCCATGCTCCAACGATGGAACGCAATGCGTTGATCTGGTTCCCTGACGAAAGGTTTTGGGCCCAACTGATTGCCGCCCGTGGGTCAATGCTTCCCCATTCCCGCGCGACACTGCCGATTGCGTTGTCCCGGCCCTGGCCTGAAGGCAGAGATGCCACCATCATCGCTGCTTTTTGCGGGTCTTTGTTTGCCCAGCTGGAAAAAATATTTTGTATGGCGGTGTCCCGGCCTTGACCGTTAGGCAAAGTGCCGGCCCAGGCAAAAGCGCTCTCCGGATCTTCGCGGGACCAGCTGGCGGCGATGGCTCCCCAGACCATGGTGCGATTCGCCGCCACCGGAAGCTGAGAAGCCGCCTCAACCGCGGCCGCCGGATTCGTGGAAGCCCATCGGCTAAACAGTGACGCATACATGCCGTATTGATCCGGACGCGGCGGCGAATTTTGCAGGAGCGATAGCGCGGCCTGTGGATCTTTGTCGACCAGCGAAAACACCACTGATTGCAGGGCGCGATCACGCGCCTGGCCGGGAGGTAATTGCAGCGTCCACGCCGTTGCCGCCGCCGGATCGTGTTCGGCCCAGCCGCCTAACGCGCTGGTGATGGCCCGGGTGCGGGCATTGCCGACCGGAAGATTTTCAGCAAAGCCGAGGGCAGATTTCGGATCGAACTCCGCCCAACGGTTAAGTAACAGCGACAGGACCATGGTTTTGTCCTGCGCTTTCGGAAGTCCTTCGGCGAACGCCAGAACCTCACCGACATTTTTTTCGTCAATCAATTCGGCCAGCTTTCCGAATTCGACAAAGGTTCGCCGGCTGCCCATGTGAGCCAGGGCATTTCGCAATGCGGTGACCACATTCTCGCTGCTAACTGGAGTGGATTCGGGGTCTGCAATTTTCCCGGTGACGCTGTGGCGGACTTGTTTAGCGGGAGTGCTGGTTGGGGCGGAGCGGTGGATTTCGGCAGTAGATGTATTTGCAGGCGCCGATTTCGCGACCCGGGGAGCGGCGGTATAGCGGCCGATCAAAACGCCGGTTCCCAAGGCAAAGACGGCGACGACTGCGATACCGGCAAAGGACTTCATTCCAGGAATAATAGGCATAATTCGGATATGTTCAAATGAACATTAAAGTTCTTCGGGTGGCTTCGACA
>JBJMXE010000068.1:0-13076 GCA_045809745.1 Chthoniobacterales bacterium
CGAGGGCGATTTGCGAAGAGAGGTTCAGGGCAATTTGAAGCGGCTCCAGGCGATTAACTGTTATCGCGGAATCCGTCACCGCCGCGGCCTGCCAGTTCGCGGCCAACGAACATCGACAAACGCGCGCACTCGAAAGGGTCCGCGGAAAACTGTCGGTGTGATTCGGAACAAGGATGCCAAGGCCGGGAAAGTTTAACCGATAGAATCGCATGGCTGAGTCAAAGAAACCCAAGAAGGCCGAAGAGACGCAATCGAAGCCCGAAGCTGAAGTTCCAGCCGCTCCGGCGGCGGAGACAGCGGCACCTGCTCAACCAGAGGCAGCCGCTCCGACAGCTGCTGCCCCGGCAGCGCCGGCTGCGGCAGCAGAAGCTGCTCCGAAGGCGGCGAAAAAAACCAAGGGTGCCAAACCTGAAGCTGCTGCGGCTCCTGCGGCTGCTCCGGAGAAGCTCTCCCTGGACGATAACGACGTTGAGAAGCCGAAGATCATCAAGGCGAAGGGCAGCAAAAACGTTCACTCCGGTATCGCCCACGTCCTTTCCACCTTTAACAACACCATCGTAACGATCACGGACCTGACCGGAAAAGTCATCGGTTGGTCGAGCGCCGGCAAAGTCGGATTCAAAGGTTCCCGTAAAAGCACCGCTTACGCGGCCCAAATGGTGGCGCAGGACGCGTCGAGGCAGGCGATGGGTCATGGTCTCAAGGAAGTCGAAGTGCGGGTCAAAGGGCCCGGCGCCGGCAGAGAATCCGCTGTCCGTGCGCTACAGGCGATCGGCCTGGACCTCACCGTCATCCGCGATGTCACGCCGGTTCCGCACAATGGTTGCCGCCCGCCAAAGCAGCGCCGCGTCTGATCCGTTTTAACCGACTAACGATTTACAATTCTCATGGGCAGATACACCGGACCAAAAACCAAAGTCAGTCGTCGTTACGGCGTTCCGCTGTTCGGGCCGTCCAAATCGCTCGAACGGAAAAATTATCCGCCGGGCATGCATGGACCGAAAGGTTCGCGGCGTAAGCAGTCGGAATATGCCGTCGCCCTTGGTGAGAAACAGAAATTGCGGTATCAGTACGGTCTGCTGGAGCGTCAGTTCCGCCGGATTTTCGAAAGCGCTCTGCGCAAGCGCGGTGTCACCGGCGAGACGCTCTTACAGCTGCTCGAGACTCGAATCGATAACGTGGTATTTCGGCTCGGGCTGGCGAATACTCGCAGTGCCGCACGTCAGCTTGTTTCGCACGGACATGTGATGGTCAACGGACGCACCGTTAATGTGTCCTCGTACAATGTAAAAGCCGGCGACGAGATTACGATTAAGGATCGGCCGAAATCGCGCCAGCTCGCGCTACGCAATCTTGAACTCACTCAGATCGTTCCAGTGCCCGATTGGCTGACTGTTGATCGTGATGCGATGAAAGGCAAAGTGGCCCACATCCCGTCGCGCGAAGAGATGCAGCCGATGGTGAACGAGCAGCTGATCGTCGAGTTGTACTCGCGATAGGGTTTCTGATCGGACACTTGCCGGTTCGACCGGCGACACTCATTGGGCGGTCTATATGTGGCGGGCCGGGTTTGGTCATGGCGACCGAAGTGGCCTCTCACTCCACTGTCAGCGGGCAGGGAATCGCTGGCAGGCAATAGAGCGAGAGATTCCTCGACTGCGCTCGAAATGGCAAAGACGTAACGGGAGCCCGAACGCGACAGCAGTGACTTGAGCGCGCGGTGTTAATTACGACCGGCCTCCAAAAACTCCAGCGCCTTATCGTAGCTCCGGCGCTCCAGGTAGTGCATCAATCGTGGATCAGCCGTCGCTGAGATCGCTGCCTGCAACCTTTCGATCTTCTCGGACACCGCCTGCAGCCGCGCCATGTGGCTCGTCGGATCCCGCCGGCTCGCTTCATCAGCAATAATGTCCAACCGCTCGCGCAGGGCAGCTTTCAGATCGGCAACTGTAGCAGTGTTCATGGCGATGGCGTTAAAGCTTGAACGCCTGGGTCTTTGGCGCAAGCGTGCAGGTATGAAGCCGGGCGAAACAGCGCGCATATTGATGGTCGACGACGACGTGGCATTGCTGCGCGTTGTGCGTGAGGCGTTTACCAGCTCGCTACGCTGCGAAGTCGATACTTCACCGCGTCCAGAGTACGGGTTCGAGCTTGCCCTTAAGAAGCGATACGACCTGTTCATCTTCGACTTCCAGATGCCGATGATCGATGGAGCAATGTTATTTTTCCTCATCGGAAAGGTTTATAATAACCTTCAGCCGCCGCGAATTGTGCCGCCATTGCTTCTCGTGTCCGGCAAAGCAGATGAAGACCGCGCCCAAGAGTTGTTAAAGGAGCCTGGCGTTCGCGGACTGGTAGCGAAGCCCTTCTCGATCAAGCGCTTGTTAGAAAAAGCGCAGGATTGCGTGGCCGCGATGGAGCCGATCGCGCCACCCGACAAAACGAATAACGCTTGAGCCGGGGCGAGCGGCGCTATGACAAATGAGCGCCTTTGCGCTAATACAGGAACGCGCTCGGACTGAAGTGACGGTGGACGTCACGACGTAGGTCCTCAGACGGGCGAGGTAGCCGGTGACGTGAGCGGGAGCGAACGATCAAATCGCGTTCCACCTACCGCGTATGCCGCAGTTCAGCGGGGCCCAATTTCGGAAAGAAGCTGTCGCTTAGCTTCCAGCCAGTCGGAATCAGCGTCGCCGGGCAAGGCTAAACGATGGCGGCGCTCGGCGATAAAATACGCGCGGAGGCGAATGTCTTCATCGGTCGGCACAGTGAAGGAGCCGGCAACGGCACGAGCTGTTTTGGCGGAAGTTTTTAAGGCGCGCTTCTTCGCGGGTGACTTCTTTGGTTTCGATACGGTTCTGCGGGAGACTTTCTCAACAGCGGTAGCTTCCTGGCTAATCACCGCTGAAGGCGCTCTCTCCGCGTCCCTGTTTGCAGTTCTGGTTTTTCTCGGCACAACGGTTTTGGATTCGCGTATCGGATTAACTCGGCCGGCGCGATCCGCAAGTTGTTTTCTCGCAATTATTGCTCCGGCGTCAAAAGCCACCTAGCATAATGCGTGCGACACTTTGTATTTCGGTGGCTCATTACAACGGCAGCTGTCTTTGTTGCCGCGCCCATCGTCGGGCTCAGTTATAACCAAAGTTTTGCCTGCCTGTTGGGAGCTTCGCTTTTGCTCGGCATCGTGAATGCGTTCATCCGGCCGGTGCTGCTGCTGCTCAGCGCGCCGCTGATTCTTTTCAGTCTCGGATTTTTCATCCTGGTGGTAAACGCTCTGATGCTGTTGCTGGTGGGGCAAATCATCCCGTGCCTTCGCGTGCCGGGTTTTTGGAGCGCATTTTTTGGAGCGATTATCATCTCAATCGTGAGCTGGATTCTCAGTGCTTTTTTCCGCGGCAGTGATGGCCGCGTTCACGTTTTGACGCATCACGCGCAGATTAAAACAGTCCGTGGGCGCGTCATTGAGCCTCGGGACCGATAGACAGTCGAAGGGGAACGAGCAATCGGTTTATCTCGATCAAAGCGGCCCGAGAACGGCTTCGTGATCTGGCGTTAGGCGTCAAAAAACGTGGCCGCAATGGTCGGACCTTTAGTGGTCAAAATCAGACCGCAGTAGACTCCGGTTTGTTCGATAGCATGCCGTGCACGGCGACGAGAGCCGGGAATCTGTCGCCGATTTCTGAGATCGGGGCTTTTTTCCAAAGCCACCACCGTGATGGATGAGCCGTCGTTGCCAGTGAATGGAGTTTGCCCGTCCGCAAGATGCCGGATTCTCGCGGTGCCTCCGGGCCGTTGCCACGGGCCAGACTTTCGGTAGTCGTTAGCTCGCCAATCCACCGAGAGTCACTCTAATTTTCTAGCCACCATTGCGGGTGGTTTACCTCCCGACGACGTATCGGAGGCGATCACTGCGATCCATCCTGCGTGCGCGAACGTGGAGCAGCAGTGTACAAATCAGTTGAGCGCAAAGATCGTGCTCGCGTGTTGGCTTCCGTAGAAGCGGCAGTCGCCGCTGAAGTCCGATCCTTTCACGAGGCGTAGAACGCGCATCCGGTGGCTAAAGATATGCTGGTCTGCTTTCTGCTTTACACCACCCCGCGATAGCGCGGATTCCCACAAATATTATGGCTAACCTCTTAAAACCAATGAGCTGCGCGGCGGCAGCGTTGCTCGGTACCCTCACAATTTCGTCCGCCCAGACGACTTCACCTGCCCCCGCCGTTTCGCCCGCAACGGCTTTACCAACCGCGCCAGTGGCGCCGGGTTCGACGGCCAAAGGAGGCCCCGATAATTTACTCGTCGTCCAGGCCTCGGCCCCAACGACAACGGCAGTGGCCAAACCCGCGCAACCGGGTGCGGCTACGACTGCCACAACGGCGACCTCGACAACGACGGACCAGGACGCAAGCACGGAAAGCGGCGGCGTCGGAATTCGTGAATTTCAGGGTGACGATATCGGACAGGTGTTACGGCTCCTGGCGCGTCAATCCAAAGTAAACATGGTGGTAAGCGATGCCGTGACCGGCACCGTCACGATGCGTTTGGAAGACGTCACCGCCCTTCAGGCAATTGCGATCATCGTTAAGGCTAAAGGCCTGTTCATGGATAAGATCGACAACGTTTACTATATTAAGACCGGCGCTGAAAAGACGGCTGAGCCTACCGAAAGCGATAGCTTCCAGTTCAGCTATGCTCGCGCAAAAGACATCGCTCCGTTGATGTCGTCGCAGCTGGCTAGCAAAGATCCACCGCAGGTGGATGAGCGCACCAACACCATCTTCTTCCGGGAGACCCGCAGTAATCTGGAAAACATCCGCAAGCTTCTGGCCGAGATCGACAAACCGACCAAGCAGGTGATGATCGAAGCCCGGTTGGTGGAAGTCACCGCCAATCCGAAGCAGTCCTACGGCATCAACTGGGCCGGCGTGGTCGGCAGTTCGACCAATGCGCAGACTGTCACCTACGGTGGGTTCAATACGACAACGCAGCCGAAGCCGGGCGAAAACATTCCGACTAACGGCCTCGCCATCGGTAACACCGGCAGCAAACAATTCTTCGGCAACCTCGGCAGTCTGGCCCAGGTCGCGAACTCCGGGTTTGCCATCCTGAGCATACCTCAAATGAGCGCGACATTGCGGTTATTGAATGAGGACAGCGACGCCGAATTCCTGGCTAACCCGCGGATCGTCACTGCGGACAATCAACAGGCGAAAATCGAGATCAGCCGGAATCAGCCGGTTCCTCAGCTCAATTTCAACGAGCAAACCGCTACTGCTGTCTTCGGTGGGTTTCAGGATAAGAAATTTGGCAACACGCTGCTCGTTAGACCATCGGTCAATAAGGACAACTTCGTCACTCTTAGTGTGAAGCCTGAGATCAGCAACAAAGTGGGCGACGCGACATTCGTTTTCGCCGGAGCCACTGTTGCCAGCCCGGTGATCGACACCAGGTCATTGGATTCAAACGTTTTAATCAAGAGCGGTGATACGCTGGCGATCGGCGGCTTGTTGCAGGACGAGCAGACGAAAGCTCGGAATAAGGTACCGGTGCTCGGCGATCTTCCGGTCGTCGGTTATTTGTTCGGTGAGCGGCTGAATGCTCGCACCAAGCGCAATCTGCTGGTGTTTGTCACTCCTACGATTGTCGATCCGCATTACGGCACCGGGTTAGAAGATCAGGCTAGCGGTATGCACCACACCGGCGAAGAATACGCCGATCCAAACGGCTGGAGGAATAATGCCAAGGGAGCGGTTCGCCTCGTTCCGACGGCGCACCGGCCATTGGCCTCGGAATATCCGAAGCCTGGCATACCACCAGCTCCAGCAGTGATCAGCGAGGAGTCGAGCCAGGTTGACTTCAAGAGTTCGGCGACAACACGGGACGAATAAAAATTTTTGAGTGTGGGGTTGAGAGGGGGCGGATGCTTCGGTGTCCGCCCTCTTTGTTTTTCCGGAAAGTCGTTAGCCTTTGAGGTAATTGGCAAGCCGGGCGCGGAGCTCGGTCCGGGCCCGGAAGAGGACGCTCTTCACCGCCGGTACTGACAGGTCCAGGATGTCGCCGATTTCTTCGTAGCTGCGATTTTCATAGCGGCGGAGAATCAGTGCCATCCGCTGCGTCTCGGGGAGTTCGAGAATGGCCTGCTCGACGGCGTGCTGGAGCTCGCGCTGGAGCATTGATTCGGCCGGTGACTGCACCGATTCATCCTTCACCGGCAGGTCCTCGCCCGGTGCCTCCGACTGGATAGGGACATGCGCGTGGCGCTTGGTGCGGCGCATTTCATTGAACACGAGATTGCGGGTGATCTTCAACAACCAGGTGGTGAATTTGGCCCTTGGGACATAACGGCTGGCACTTCGCCAGACGCGCAAAAACACCTGCTGCGCGAGATCCTCGACGTCGGAATTACTGCCGAGCATTCGAGCTATCGTGCCTACCACGAGGCCCTGATGGCGTTGAACAAGTTCCTCGAACGCAGCGGTATCTCCGGAGGCAGTGAGAGTCATCAGCCGAACGTCCTCAGCGTCATCTTCCGTTCCCCCTGACGGTGGTCGATCAGTACGAGACATCGTGAGGGGCGGACGTTCAGCACGGCGGCTGGCCGTCTGTCTCCATAAGTGGCCTTAAGACCTAATTCAAATGGTTTAAATTAAACCCGACAGTCCCCTGCTTTTTGTTGCAACGCCAGACGCGGCCGTGCATCTTGAACGACCCGAAATCACTCGGTTTTGACGCGTTGAATTACCAGCTAATCCCTCACCAACTCAGACCGATCGCCGAGAAAATCGAAGGGCGTCAGCGGATTTCCGAAGCTGAAGCTTTGGCGCTGTATCGCTCCACAGATTTAAACGCCCTCGGCATTATTGCCTCCGTGGTCCGGCAGCAGAAAAATGGTAATTGCGCCACCTACATTCACAATCGGTACATCAACTACTCGAACATCTGCATCCTCTCCTGCCAGTTCTGTGCATTCGCGGCCAAGAAACGCGATGCGCACGCCTTTGAGCAAGCCGCGGAAGAGATCGTTACGGTGGTGCAGGATGCCCTCCGGCATGGGGTGACCGAGGTTCACATGGTCGGCGGTTTGCACCCGACCCTGAACAAGCAATGGTACATCAACCTGCTGAGCGAACTACGGGCGCTGGATCCGGCTCTTCATATAAAGGCGTTCACTGCGATTGAGATTCGGCATCTGGCTCATCGCATCTTTCGAATGCCGATCGACGAGACCCTGCATTTTTTGCGCGACGCCGGTCTCGGT
Organism: Chthoniobacterales bacterium; assembly: GCA_045809745.1. Classification (GTDB taxonomy): domain Bacteria; phylum Verrucomicrobiota; class Verrucomicrobiia; order Chthoniobacterales; family UBA10450; genus DATFCK01. The sequence goes on from JBJMXE010000068.1 coordinate 7,259, forward strand.
TCGATCACCGGAGGCGGCGCAGAGATCTTTGACGCTGCCGTTCGTGACCAGATCTGTCGGGGGAAAGAGACGGCCGACGAGTGGCTGGACACCCATAGGACATGGCACGCAATGGGTGGCCGGAGCACGTGCACCATGCTCTACGGACATATCGAAACGCTGGAGCAGCGGGTTGATCACTTGCGTCAGCTGCGCCAACTCCAGGATGAGACAGGCGGGTTCACTGGATTCGTGCCATTTGCGTTTGAGCCTCAAACGACGGTGCTGGCTCACATCAAACAGGCGTCGGCGGTCGAACAACTGAAAAATCTGGCGGTCAGCCGCATCTATTTAGATAACATCGATCACATCACGGCCTATTGGGTAAGTATGGGCCTACCGCTCGCCCAGCTTTCGCTGAGCTACGGCGTCGACGACCTACACGGTACGATCCTGGAGGAGAAGATTTTCCATATGGCTGGAGCTACTACGCCACAGCAGCAATCGATCGCGACTCTCGAGCATGCTATCAGAGAAGCCGGCCGGGACCCGGTGCAACGTGATAGCCACTACCGGCATATCCCGCGTAAATCCTCAAACGGTGCGCACCTGCCTCCGGTCGAAACCGAGGCCGCCTGCGCCTAACGAGGTCCGTTGCGGATCGGGTGTGTTAAATATCTTAACGCCAGACCGCTGATTGCCGGCTGGGCCGGCCCAGTGGTGCTGGATCATCCCGCGGCTTTGTGCAGCCAGCTGGCAGCAGGTGAACTGGATGCCGCCCTGGTATCCAGCATCGAGTTTCTCCGCAATCCCATTTACCGGGTTGTGGACGGCGTGTCGATCGCGTCGGATGGGCCGGTCTACAGCGTCATTGTAGTGCATCGCCACGACGCATCAGTCTGGTCGGAAGTGGAGCTCGATCCTGCTTCTGAAACATCTGTTGCTTTACTGCGACACCTTCTGTCGATCAGTGACAAGCGATCGGGTATTGTGCCGATGACCGATGATGCGCTCTCGCCGCTGTTGCCGAACCGGGCGCGTTTGCTCATCGGGGATCAGGCGATCCAATTTCGCCAACATTTCGGCGATTCCTATGGCTACTGGGATTTGGGCGAGGCATGGAAAGCCCTAACGAAGCTTCCATTTGTGTATGCGCTGTGGCTGGTGCGGCCCGAGGTCGAACAGACCGCGCAGTTAGCGAAACAATTACGCGGCACGCGCGATTCAAACCTGGCGAACCTCGAGCAGCTCGTTGAGCAGCAACGCGGCATTGATCGTGAGTTTTGCCGCCGATATTACACCGAACATCTAAGCTTCAGCCTCGGTGATCGGGAAAAACTGGGGCTTCGCGAATTTGCAAACGCATGCGCGAACCTTGGCCTAACCCCATCGGGGGACGTGGCCCTAAGGTTAGTGTGACTGTTGTGATTCCATGGCTATGACTGCAAGGGCACACCGTGGAAGCCGGGCAAAAGAGCTGCGCATTGGGATCTCGGGCTGGCGCTACGCAGGGTGGCGGGGCAAATTTTATCCGAGTGATCTCCCTCAACGTCGAGAGCTCGAATTCGCCAGCCGATCATTCAACTCGATAGAGATAAACGGCTCATTCTATTCACTGCAATTGCCATCGAGCTATATCCGGTGGCACGCGGAAACTCCACCGGGATTTGCTTTCAGTGTGAAAGGTCCGCGGTTTATCACTCACATGAAAAAGCTGCGAGATGCAGAGCGGCCGCTGGCTAACTTTTTCGCCTCTGGCGTGCTCGCCCTTCGGGAGAAGCTGGGGCCCATATTGTGGCAATTGCCGCCTAACCTGGGATGGAATGAACAACGTCTCGGTGAATTTTTCGATTTGCTGCCGCGGGATACGGCAGCGGCGGCCCGGTTAGGGAGAAAGCACGACGATAAACTCAAGGCAAAGGCCTGGCTCAAGGTAGATGAATCCCGACCAATCAGTTACGCACTGGAGGTGCGGCATCCCACATTTCTGGTGCCGGACTTTTTTGCGCAGCTTCGACGTCATAACATCGCATTCGTCTTTGCTGACACGGCGCAGAAGTGGCCTTACGCAGAAGATCTCACTGCCGATTTTGTTTACATCCGCCTCCATGGTTCGGAGCAGCTCTATGTAAGTGGTTATTCGGACACCGCGATCGAGTGGTGGGGCCGCCGGATTGAGCAGTGGCAACGTGGCCGGCAACCGGACGATGCGACCTTGATCGGGTTAGCAAAGCCCGACCGGAAAACGCGGTCGGTGTTCGTCTACTTCGATAACGACGCCAAGGTGCACGCGCCGTTCGATGCCATGCGTCTGGCGAAGCGCCTCAGCGTTTGAATTGCCGACGAGTAGGTCGACCGAGGTGTGTTCACCAGGCGTGATTCGAAGGGCCGCCGCCGGGGAAGCGTCGACTGTCATGTACGTCGCAGCAAAACGGAAAGCGTTGCTGTCATCCCGAGCGCAGTCGAGGGACCTCTCAAATGCGGTATGCGTCACGCAAGTAGGAGAGGTCCTTCGACTGCGCTCAGGATGGCAAACGTTTGGGCGAGTTCGTCCCAGTATTCTTGAATGCGGCGCCGCTAGCGAAATAGCTGCGCTTCGTAGCACTGTCGCCGCTGCTCATCTTGTCAGCGCACACGCATACGCGTAGAAGTGATTCGTGCAAAGCCGCTGGATTTTATCTGCGCCTGAAGAGATCAATGGCGGTCCTATTTCCTGGGCCGAAATTTGCGGCTCCGATTGCATCGCGAGACTTCTCTTGAGAAAAGGATTCACCTGCCGGGATGAGGTGGACGGCTTTTTGAGGCCCCGTCTCAAACTTTTGAGCGATCCTTTTTTGTTGCCGCAAATGGATGCTGCGGTCGCGCGAATTTTCGCCGCAATCGACCGATCTGAGCGCGTGGTTCTTTTCGGCGACTACGACGTCGACGGAGTGACGTCGCTTGCGCTCCTTGCCGAAATACTAGAAGCCTTCGGAGCCTCACCCAGCTTGTTTCTGCCGCTTCGGATGGAGGAAGGATACGGGCTTAGCCGGGAAAGTGTGGACCGCTGCCTTGGTTGTCATCAGCCGCAGCTACTTATCGCGGTTGATTGCGGCACTTCTTCCGTGTCTGAAATTGCGCATCTGACCGCAGGCGGCGTTGACGTAATAGTCGTTGATCACCACGAGCCGAAGGGAGCGTTGCCGAAATGTGCGGCTGTGGTTAACCCGAAAACGGATAGAAATTGTCGTTTCGATTATCTGTGCAGCGCAGGGCTGGTGTTCAAGCTGTGCCATGCGCTGCTGAAGATGCGGCCACTTCCCGATTACGATCTACGGGGCGCGCTCGATCTCGTCGCTCTGGCTACGGTCGCGGACATCGTGCCTTTACGTGGAGAAAACCGCTTGTTTGTTCAGCGCGGTTCGGCCGAGCTGGCTCACACCAATCGCGTCGGTCTGCGAAGACTCCTGCAGATCGCTGCCGTCCGGACCCCAGTGGCCACCGAGGACATCGGGTTCCGGCTCGGGCCGAGGCTGAATGCGGCTGGCCGGCTGAGCACGGCCGAGAGGGCCTTACGTCTGTTAACGACTGACGATGACGCGGAAGCTACTGGGTTGGCCGACTGTCTCGATAAAGAAAATCGCGAACGCCAAGAGATCGAAAGACAAACGTTGGTTGCGGCAGAAGAACAGATCCGCTCCACATTTGACCCGGCCAGGGACGCTGCCATTGTCGTTAGCCAGCGGGGATGGCACCAGGGTGTTGTCGGAATCGTGGCGTCGCGGATTGCTCGAAAATATCACCGTCCGACCGCGGTCATCGCGTTCGATCAGACGGGAATAGGCAAGGGAAGCGCCCGGAGTATTGCCGGTTTTCATCTTGTTAGGGCACTTGAAGTATGTGCGACTCATCTTGAGAAATTTGGCGGTCACGAGATGGCAGCGGGTCTGGCGATTCGTGAACAAAGCCTGCCTGGTTTTCAGGAAGCGTTTCGTGCCATCGCTCGCCAACTGTTGTCGGACCAACAGTTGGAGCCTCACCTGCGTCTGGATCATGAGCTCGGCCTATCCGAGCTCAATCTTGATTTCCTTCGTTGGCACGAAATGCTTCAGCCATTCGGCAATGCTAATCCTCAGCCGCTGTTTCTGGCCCGCAATGTAGGGCCAGCGGCGCCACCACGCGTGATCAAGGACAAACACCTGTCGCTGCAATTGCGCCAGCGCGATGCACGTCGTCGCGCGGTGTATTTCGATGGGGCAACGCGACCATTGCCACCGGCGCCGTGGGATGTTGCTTTTCGGGTGCGGCCTGACGATTACGACGGCGAACGGCTAATCCAGATCCAAATCGAGGCGCTGCGTCCAGCGACATCCGGTTCATGATCGATATCGGCCAGCCTGTCGACGAGCTCGAGTGGATTCCGCGGCCGCGCCAGTTGGCCTTACAACGACTCGGCATCGAAACAGTGGAAGATTTGCTGACGCATTTCCCTCGCCGATACGAGGATCGTCATCAGTTCGCCGATTTCCCCGCGGACGAGAGCGACTCTCCGATGTGTCTGTGCGGCGAAGTCATCAAAACTCAGGTACGACGCTTTGGCGGTTGGAAGAAGATTTTCGAAGCGACCCTCCAGCAATGTAACGCCACCGCGCTGAGCCAGCCTCTGGTCTGCCGATGGTTCAATCTCCATTACGTCCAGAAGATGATCGCCACTGGCCAGCAATTGGTCGTGTTCGGCAAACCGCGTCTGCGCAGCAAACGGATGTGCATGGATCATCCGGAGTTCGAAATCGTTGATGATGATGAAGCCGAGCGATCGATTCATTTTCGACGAATCACACCGATCTATCCGGGGACTGAAGGACTTTCACAGCGAATCCTTCGGGCAATGATTTATCGAATTCTCCAGGATTTGTCCGGCGCCCCGCTCCCGACATTGCTGCCGAAGAATCTTACCAGCTCCGACCAACGTGAGGCAATTTCGGCAATTCATTTCCCGGAAGATTGGAATCAGCGAGACGCCGCGCGGCGGCATCTCGTGCTATCGGAGTTCTTTGGGATGCAGATGCTGATAGGGTCTCGGAAAGCCCGGTCGGCGGCACGACCGGGGGATGCTCATTGCGGTCCGGGGAGACTGCTGGACCGTTTTCTGAAAGGGTTGCCGTTTGGTCTAACCGCTGCGCAGGTCAAGGTTCTGGAAGAGATCCGTAGGGATCTCGCAGCGGAACAGCCCATGAATCGGCTGCTACAGGGAGACGTGGGATCCGGGAAAACGGTAGTTGCGATTGCAGCGATGCTGCTGGCGGTTGAAGCCGGTTATCAAGCGGCTTTGATGGCGCCGACGCAGGTCCTGGCCGAGCAGCATTACGCCGTTCTGTGTCAATGGCTTGAGCCACTCGGGATTCGATTGGCGCTCAGGACGGGAGCGCGCCACGAGGAGACGGGTTCGCTGCCCTTATTCGAACAAGCAGAGCGCGTCAGCGCAGCTTCGGCTGGTAGGGTTAGTTCGCGTGCCGCCAAGCGCGTTGCTTCGGTTCAGGACCGTTTTCCAGTGAATGGTGGCTCTTCGGATCCGGCCTCCGATCCTAACATCGTGATCGGCACGCATGCGTTGCTTTACGAGGCTGTCGCATTCTCCAACCTTGGCCTCGTAGTCATTGATGAACAGCACAAGTTCGGAGTCGCGCAACGTGCTCGCCTAACGTCACGCGAGCCCGCTCCCGACGTGCTGGTGATGACCGCTACGCCCATTCCGCGCACGCTCACCATGACGGCTTACGGCGATCTCGATGTTTCGGTGATCGACGAGATGCCGCGGAACCGTGGAAAAATCATAACGGCCGTGCGCGACCAAACGAAG
>JBJMXE010000069.1:0-11978 GCA_045809745.1 Chthoniobacterales bacterium
CGGGCCAGCTCGCATTTGAGCGGCGGAAAATTAGGATAGCGGCCATCCAACCGTTCCAATCCCTGAATTCCCTTATCGACTTCGCCTTTGCCCATCCGCGCCCGCGCTTCGAGGATGGTGCCGTCGATGTTTTCCGGATCGCGGTTCAGGACGTTGGCCAGCAGCTTCAGTGTTTCATCGTAATTCTTTTTGCCTAACGAAAGCTCGGCCAGTAACAACCATGCCGAGATAAAATCGGGCGCTTGGGTGATGCTTTCCCGAAGGGTGTTCCACGCCGGGTCCGTTGCCCCGGTTTGAATCTGGAATTGCGCGTACCGAAGCCGCTCGAGAGAGCGCGGCTGCGAAAGCTCGGAGGCGGTCTTGAACTCATCACCTGCCTTGGCGGGTTGTTTCTGAAGCAGCCAGAGAGTGCCCATGGCTGAATGCGCCGGTGCCGACTTTGGATCGAGCTCGAGCGCACGCTGCACCGAGCTTTTCACCGTTTCGCTATCGCCGCGTCGCGCCGCAACCGCGGCGGACGCCAGCTGAAAGGAGGCGCTGTTATGATCAGCCATTCGGTCGAGAGCCTGCTTCACGCGTTCGATCTCCTCCGGCGTGTGCGCGGCCTCCGCTGCCACCCGCGCCGCCTCGGAATCGTTAGGGTTTTTGTCTAGCACGTACATCGCTTCAGTGAAACCGTCGCCTCGCCGGCCGAGCGCATTCAGAGTCCGGGAGAGTTTGAGGCGACTAGCCAGATCGTCCGGGGCGAGCTCTTTCGTTTTCAACAAGAAAGGGGCGGCTCGGAGTGGAGCTCCTTCATCCAACCAAATCGCGCCTAACCGGGCATAGGTGACGGGGTTGGCCGGATCGAGCCGCAGCAGGTTCAAATACTCCACTTTCGCCTGGTCGAACTTTCCACCGGCGAAGTAGCCGTCGGCCCGATGCATTGCCCGGCTCCGCCTCGCTTCCTTGGAACAACCGGCGAAGGGCAAAAGGGCCAGACACAGGGCAATGCGGAGGAATGGGTGAGACCGGGTGCGGCGGCTGCTTAAGTGATGTCGCACCCAAGCGAGCCGAGCGGCGCGACTGGGCTGCTGAGGGGCGGGATCGAGTAGACGGAAGGCACGGTGGGTGCCTTTGGCGGGCAGCAGCGAAGCGGGACGGGGACGGGCACGCCTGTTGCTATAAAAATACGCATGCCCCATAGATACTGTAATCGCGTCCGTGGCTGCCTCGGTTTCGCCGCCGCTGCGCTGACCTTCGCCGGTTTCGCCTCTTTCGCCAACGCCAGTAACCTCAAATTCGCCTGGAATGCGACCAGCGATCCGAATGTTGTGGGTTATAACCTCTCCTACGGAACCACGTCGGGCCGATACACCAAAACGATTAATGCCGGAGCCGCCAGCTCTACGACCGTCTCGCTTACTCCGGGCTCCACCTACTATTTCGTGGTTACCGCTTATAATAGTATTGGAATGCAAAGCTTGCCCTCAAACGAGGTGTCTCTCAGTGTCGCTAACGTTCCGCCCAGCGTCTCTTTGACCAGTCCAACCGCGGGCGCGTCGCTCAACGGAACCTCGCCGATCGGCCTTACGGCAACCGCTGCAGACAGTGATGGAACCATTGTAAAGGTGGAGTTTTATGAAGGCACGACCAAGATCGGGGAATCCACCTCTTCCCCCTACGCGGCTACCTGGAACAATGCGCCCTCGGGTAACTTCACCCTGAGCGCGTTGGCTTATGATGACTCCGGTGCGGCGGTCCGCTCCAGCGGTGTTCAGGTCGCCGTGAACGGCACAAGTCCGGCGCCGAGCGCCACTCCAACCGCTGCCGACAAGGTTCGTGTCATAGCTATGACCCCAATCGTGAAGGCCGGCGCCATGGCACGATTCAAAGTAGTTGCGACTCAGACCCCAACGCAGGATTTGGTAGTGAACTATGCCATGGGAGGCACTGCCACCGGCGGTGTTCAGTATTCGATGACCGGGATGGGTGGGCACGCAACCGTCCCTCAGGGTAAGCGCAGTGTTCTTGTCCAGATGCAGACGTTGACCGTTCCGGGTGCGAAAGGTGGCAAAACCCTCATCATGACTGTTCTGCCTGGAACGGGCTATGTCCCGGGTCGGGGCAACGCCATCGTTAGAATCCTGAGTCACTAACGCGGCGACCTTGCCGTGGACGAATGATCTAGAACAGCGTTCGCTGCACGTAGACGACGTCCCCGTCCCTTACATAGTACGGTTTCGTCGGCTGGCCGGAAGTAACCGGCCGAAGATCGAGAATCTGTGTCTGCTGCTGGCCGTTGATCAACCGCACCAGGTGGACGTTTTTGAGGGTGCCGAACTCAGTAACGCCGCCTGCTTCCATGATCGCCTGGAATACGGTGGTTGGCCGCTCGAATGTCAGCTTGCCCGGGCGCCCAACCGCACCGGAAATCACTACCTGGGTAACGCTGCTTTCCAACGTCACGACCACGTTGGAGGTTTTTAGTTCCGATTTGTAACGGGCCGCTAAATCGGTTTGCAACCCGGGCACGGTCTTGCCCGACGCTTCCACCTCTCCAATCAGGGGGAGGTTGACCTTGCCATCAGTCCGAATCTTCTGTGACTGATTCAGCTCTGGCGCGCCGGGAAAGGTCAGCTTTATCACATCGCCCGCGACCAATGTCACCGCCGAAGGGGCGACTCGTTGTTCTTCTGTTGGCGGATGGCTTGACTGACAAGACGTCATGGCGACCGCCCATGCGAGGAAGGCGCCGCTGCCGATGACGCTCAACGTCCTACTCCAACTCTGGTCGATTTTGTGCCGTGTTTTGTTGCCGCTCATTGTGGTCTCGTGGATGCGATGCATAAAGTGAGTTCCTCCTCAATTACTGCCAAAATTTCCCAGATCGCATCTTCCCATTCGCCACGCTGTTACATGGATAGATGAGTAAATGCAACAGAACACCGGCTATCGGTTATGCAGCCGTGTCCTGGACCGAGCCGCCAGCTAGCACCGTGCCGCTGGCTCACCTCGATGTTTCGAGCGACAGAGCGCCCATCGACGATCTGCTGCGGAGTTCTCTCCGCCGCAAGATCCAGAGCAAGAACAGCAAAGGCCCAAGCGATAGTACGAAGAAAATCGGCCCCCCGCGCCGGTGAATGATGCTGTGGATCATGTCGGGATCGACGTGCACACAAAGCAAACCGATGACCATAATCCGAAACCCATTGCGCAATATTCCGAGCGGGATCACCGCTGCGGCCAAGATCAGTCGGGACAAAGGCCTGGTTACAAACAGCTGCGCCGCCAGAAGGCTGGTGATGAAGAGCACCCAGGTCGACCGGATTCCACTGCACTCCTGAGCCACCTGGATACTGATGCCGGGTAATTCCAAGACGTTTCCGGTTTTGAGAGCCGGTGTGCCGGATAACGCGAAGAACATGTCAGCTGCCCAGGCTGATGCCGACTGCAAGCTCGTTTCCATCCAGCCGACGAGCTGGTCCGGTAAAGGAATGAGGAACGCCAGAAAGAGCATCGGAAAAGCCGCCGATCGCATCCATCGCTTCCCCATCAACAGGAAACCACCAGTCCAAACAAAACACACAAAGGAAGAGATGATCAGTGCTGTACGGTTGTTCAGCGACGTTTGGCTAGCGGCGGGGATCGAAAACAGGATGAGCGCAGCGACGCCGGCGACGGCCGGCAGCGCCGCCCATGTCGGGCTGCTTTCATGCTCGGTCGTTAGCCGGTGGCGCTCGAGGAACAGAAAATACAGAGACACAAACGGGATCAGAAGGATGTACGAGTTCAGGTCGTCATCCATGGCGGTCGTGAAGAGCGTGAACAGGGGTCGGATAAACGCCGCCACCAGCAGGACCACAAATGTTGAAAACCGAATTCCGCGCGGCGAAAACATACTCTTGCGCGGTGCTCGGACGGTCGGTTCCGATACTGCGGTATCTGTAGTAGCGCCCATCTCAGGCAATGCCGCCATCACTGGCTGGCGACTAACGATTAAAGGATTGAAGCGGCACCAGCGGTGCCAGGAAAGTTAGGCTTTCCAGACCTTACCGGGCTCCGTTTCAGTTGAGCCCATCGCATTCCGGGTGTCGACAATGCATTGGGCCCACTGGGCCAGCTGCTGATAATCCACACTGCTGTGGTTCGTCGCTATCAACACCAGATCGAATCGGCCTATGCTCGCCTGACTCCACTCCACCGATTGCTTTCCGGCGAGATGCGAATGCTCGCGGGTCGGCTTAATGACGGGCACGTAGGGATCGTAATATTCAACGTCAGCTCCACGGTCCATCAAAAGACTCATCAAGCTGTAGCTCGGCGACTGACGCTCGTCATCCACATCGGGCTTGTAGGCGAGCCCGAGAACCAGAACTTTGCTGCCGTTAACGGATTTCCGGTGATGGTTCAGTGCATCCGCTACCCGGTGGAGCACGAACTCCGGCATTGCGGTGTTAATCTCACCAGCCAGCTCGATGAACCGAGTGTGACGGCCGTACTCGCGCGCCTTCCAGGTTAGGTAAAAAGGATCAATCGGGATGCAATGCCCGCCCAGACCGGGCCCGGGATAGAAAGCCATGAATCCAAACGGCTTTGTTTTGGCGGCGGCGATGACTTCCCAAATGTCGATGCCCATTGCGTCGTAAACGACCTTGAGCTCGTTAACCAAAGCGATGTTCACGCTGCGGAAAATGTTTTCGAGGAGCTTGGCGGCCTCGGCGACGCGGCAAGATTTCACCGGTACGAGTTGTTTGATCGCCAGCGAGTACAGCTCAACCGCTTTTTTTAGACATGCTGGAGTGAGTCCGCCTACGATCTTTGGAATGGTTGCGACGACACTGTGCGGATTTCCCGGATCTTCGCGTTCGGGCGAGAACGCGAGATGAAAATCTTGCCCTGCTTTTAACCCGGAACCTGCTTCCAGCACGTCTCGTAAATCTTCATCCGTCGTCCCCGGATAGGTGGTCGACTCCAGGACGATCAACATCCCACGCTTCAGAAACGGCGCGATCCGCCGGCCGGTGTCGGTGATATATGAAATGTCGGGTTCGCGGTTCTTGTTGAGTGGCGTGGGGACGCAAATGATCACCGCGTCGAGCCCGGCGATCTTGCTAAAATCACTGGAGGCGCTAAGCCGTCCGACTTTCAGGACCTCGGCTATCGTCTTCGGCGCGATGTGTTTAATGTAACTTTGGCCGTTGTTAACAGCGCTCACTTTCGCCTCGTCGATGTCTAATCCGAGGACGGAAGCGTTGGATCGCGCGAACTGTATAGCCAATGGAAGGCCCACGTAGCCAAGGCCAACAATTGCGATGCGCTTGGAAGGGTTAGTCGGTGAATCCATGGACGAAGAGACTGCCATAAAATATCGATAGGAGTGTCAGGCGCCACCCTGATGCAGATTTTGCGCCGTTTTTCGGGTAAGTTTACGCGGCCCCGCCGGCGCAGCCTCTGCGAGAGATCACTGCCAGACCTGTCGGGTAAATCAAGGCGAAGGCAGTCAGGAAGGCTGCAATAAATCCGAACCGCCATGGCCCTCCCACTATGCCGCACGTCACTGCGTATGGAAGAAGCCCCACCAGCAGGGTGAAAGCGGCAGTCACCATTCGCGCGGCGGCCGGGGCGAAAATTTGCCCGAATACAAAGACCGCCGGCAAAGCAATCGTGACGATAACGAGAAATAGCAGCGCTCCCGTTCCCACGGTTTCGGTATCAAGCCCCGAATAAAAAACCGGCTCCCGCAGGTCGACCGCTGAACGAAATTGCCCGTCACAGTAAATCATGGAGACTCCATGATCATACGTTGCCACCACATGTTGCATCGTCGTCGTAAAAATATTGGACGCGGTGAGCGCATGCTCGGTTCCGTTAGGCCCGTTCAGGTGGTTGCGCACTCGGAACACAAGATCTGCTCCGGCCTGGCCGAGTGTGAAATTCCGCGCCGCCGGTCCGCCCGAATTTGAAACCAATCTGGCTGGTCCAACTTGCTTCAGGTTGTCCGGCTTGCACCAGAATTCGACGCTGAAAGCACCAACCGCAGAAATCCGATCCGCGATTTCATTGGCAGCCCCGCGGCTCCTGACGACCCCGAAGGGGGACGGCGACAGCCCCAGATCAGTCGACCACGAGGAATTTGGGGGTACCAGCAGGTCCAAAACACCTCCATGCGAGTGTCCTGCGGGCGAAACTTCCGGGGTCGAGTTGCGGCGAAAATCATACGCAGCCAGCACGTCATTGCTTCGTCCTGAGCTGAATCCGTTAGGCCCAACCATATTCGTGTGCGGTCCTTCGACGTCAGCTCGCGACAACGCCTGTCCATAGATTCCGACGAACGGAATATTCCCGAGCCAGGGACGGGCACCTCCGATTTCGTTCCCGACCGTCAGAGGGAAGGTCCGATCCCAGTTCAGCTGCAAGCCGCCGAATGCCGGCCGAAGTCCGATCGTTAACCACAGGGCACAGGCACCAAGCACAACGACAAGCTGAGCTAGCGGCCGGTGATCCGCCCGCAAATATCGGGTGCAAAGTCGACCGACCCGCGTTCGAGCACCAAACCAGATCCCTGTCCCCAACGCTAAAAAGTTCATGCTTAAATCAATGAGTCGCGCGTGCCGCTCCGCTTGAAACAGCTGCGCCGCCTCCAGCAAGATGCAGCCGAGGGCGCACGGAAGCAGCAGAGTCGTCCAGCGGCCGCGGGTGCAAAAAACCGCTCCGACGATTATTCCGAATAAACAAAACGACAGGAGGTGACCCGCGATCTTGAGCGGTTCCAAGCCCCCTTCGATTCGAACCGTTTGTTCCAATCGCGCCCATAGTTCGTTAGGTTTAAAGGATAGCTCGAAAGGAGCGAGGGTGAAGGCAACAATCCAGACGGCGGCGAGCACAAACCACAGAATGTCCGCTCGCAGATGGACATCGTTACTAAATGTGTTCGGCCGACTGGGCGTGGTCACCGTTTAACAGCCGAGCCAGCGCTCCACCGTCGAATGCTCGATAATTGGATAATCCTCAGTCGGGCAGAGACACCAGCGTCGAATCGATCCCGGCCTCCGCTAACATCGAGTGGACGAAGTCCGGTCCCATCTCGCGCCATCGGCGAACGCCGGGCAATCGCGCTTTCAAATAAACCCGCGCTGCCGACGATCCGGTAAGTAACCGACGCATGATTAATGTCCTTCGTTCCAGAGAACTTTCGCACGCGGCGACTTCCTTGATCAGAGAGCGAAGTTCGGCTGCTTGGCGTGACCATTTAGTCAGGAGAAGGTTGCGCACGGAGGGCTCGAGCAGCGGTTCCGAGCGTGCGATCGCATCCTCGATCATTGCATCCACCTTGGCAGCATGATCGGCTGAACCAACCCGGGATCCGGCCGTTGCCTGGCTGCCGTGGACGCGCCAGCCGCCCCAGGTCTGGGGCACGTGTATGGTGTTGGCGGCAAGTCCGGCGCGCATGCACCAGTGGAAGTCGCCAACCGCTCCCCATTTCGCGTCGAAGAATCCAATACGATCGAACAATGATCTTCGAATCAGCAGTTGGGTGATCGAAATGTAGACCGGCTCGCCTAACAAGTGCAACAGGCCGTCATACGGTGCTTTGCGAAGGTGTGGGCGGGAGATCAGTTCACCGCTGCTGACGCTGAACATCGAGGCTTCGGACCACCACGTTAACCCGTCGCGGCCATTCTCATCGATCACCCGGAGATCACAGTGAGCAACATCGCATTCGGGATGTTTTTCCAATGCGGTAACGAGTGTCTCCAAACAATCCGGCGGCATGGTGTCGTCGCTGGTCGCGATGTAGACATACTTTCCGCGGGCGGCCTGAACACATGGTGTCCAACTGCCGGGGGTCCCCTGCCGTGGACCCTGCCAGGCCTTTACTCTTGAGTCGCGATTTGTCAGGCCGCAGATGTACTCCCAGGCGCCGTCGTTGGAGTAGCTGTCGTAAACCAGTAACTCCCAATCCTTCAGAGTTTGACCGAAAATGGTATCGAATCGCTCCGGCAAAAACGGGAGCGTGTTCAGATTCGGTACGCAGATGGAAACCGTAGGCTGCACTGTAGTCACCGGCGGCTAACGGCACCGTTTTCGACAGCCGCCGAAGATTTCAATAGAAACGGCTCCCAAAATGCGCGGTCGAACTTTGTCCATGCGTGACAACCAAACGGCAGCTGCCGTCCATTTCGCTCAAAACAATCTCGCGGCGCTGCTTCGAAAGCGAACCGCAGGCCCTCTTCCACCGACGCGACCTTGAACCCGGGAAGAAAACGCTCTGCCTCGAAGGACCAAAAGTAGTCGTTATTACAGCCGTGGATGTCCGGTTTTTCGGTTTTACGATAATCTTCGAGCGGCCGATTGATGAGACGCGAATTGCGAAACAGCGGTTGCAGCCGCTCCAGAATTCGAAACACCGGTTGAAGATGCCTGCGATTGCGCATGAGCAGATCGGACCAGTAGGCAGCGGGCTCAACCCGATAGCGGTTATAAAGGACCTTCAAAACGCTTTCGACGTTCATCAGGGTAAAACCACCGTTGCCCACTCGGGCTTCCTTGACCCACGGCGTTTCCGGACAAGGCACCCACGGCGCACCGATGTAATCAAAACCAGCTTTGCACCACGGCTCGATCTCATCTGACAGCACAAGACTGTCGAGATGATAAATGAGGATGTACTGGTAATCGCGGAAAGCACTGTAGAACCCCGGCCACATCAGCAGGCGGTTATGAGCGGCGGCTGAGCCGAAAAACTTGTGCGAAAACTCGACGACATTGAATCCGGTCCGCTGGATCGCTGCGCCTTGCGGCGCGACTAGAAATTTATCGTGCTCCGGAAGGTAATGGGACAAATGGCGGAGCGAGAGCTCCTCTTCCGCGTTGAGCTCGGGTCGCGACGACAGTGGCACCACTATCGCCACCATATGGGCCGGCGGCCCCTGTGCGCGATAGCCAGGCGCAACGATTCTCGTGATCCAGGAAAGAATCCGGGGGGCTGATTCTTCGTCTTTCACTGACTTTGTTGGCTGGCTTGGCTGTTTCGGTCGGAGACGACCTGCTGCGTCGGTAGCCGCTTTATGAAATCGATCACCACTTGAGTGAGAAGGTCCGCTTCAGCGCGAACCAGATGCACTCCGTCTCTTGTTTTGTAGTTTCGGCTGCGGTCGAAGGTGAGCCAGTGATATTGATCGGCTGGAAAACGCTCGTTGATCGCCTGCCTCCACAGGGTGGGCGTCGATAATTTTGTCAACGATTCGTCCATCGGCATTTCGAACAACACGCAGGTAGTTCCGTGCTGGGTCAAGGCATCTACGTACCGGCCTAGCTCATCCGTATTTTTCTGCACCGTTTCCGGTGCGGGTTTGAAGTCCCAGGATTTCTGTTCGATCTGCAAAAGTTTTTCACGAAGTCCCGGAGGCATTTCCTCGACCCTGGAATTCGGGTTCGTGGTATCTTTCCCGTAAGCGAATCTTTCCGTCCACTCGCAGCTTTTCCTAACGACGGACTCGGCGAATCCGCCCACGAAATTTGCCGGACGACCTTCCTCGCGGAAGATCGGGGAATACTGACGAAGTTGGTAAAACGGTGGGCTGAACAAGTCGTGCAAAAGCTCGCCGTCAGGGCCCCTCCCCATGACATTCGTCTCGATTAGAACTACTCGCGGGATTTTGCCGGAACGCTGAACGATCTCCAGGGCGGTGAACACACTGCCGCCAGCAAGAGTCAGCTTGTAGTAACCGTCGCCCAGCGCAGCATCATTTAAAGTTTCGGCCATGGACGAGCCGACGATCACGTTCGTATCGCTGGGCACTTCGTAAACGTAGCGCTGCGACTTCAGGTAGTTGCTCCGCTGCTGACCAAGGATTTGGTAAAACTTGTGCGGCAGGTGCGGGAGCAGCAGATGGTAAACTGCCAGTATCAATAAAGCCGCAGCGAACGATTTTTTGATCATCACCTAGAACTGAAAATAGATGAATCTCTGCGGAGATCCGCTGTTCAGCACGATCCCCACCAGCATCGCGCCGAACAGAAGAAACTCATATCGCTGGATGTAGGCCGGCCACCGTTGTTTCAGCAGGTGCCACGCATAATAGGCAATCACCGGCAGCGAATAAGTGACGACGCAGGCGACGAGCAGATACCGGGTAGCGCCGTAATTCCGGAACAGAACGTTCAGATAGCTGAAGACGTGCTCGATGCGTGGCAGCTTAAACAACAGCCAGGCCAGCGTGACGAACACAAACACGCCGAGGGCGCGTAAGACGTCGACCACCCAGTGCTTCGGCAGACGAATACGTTTTTCGCAGAGCCGCTCCGCCGCCAGAGCAGTACCGTGAAATGTTCCCCATATGGCGTAACTCCAGGCAGCGCCATGCCACAATCCGCCGAGGAACATGACGACGAACAGGTTCAGGTAAGTTCGAACGTGGCCGTGCCGATTACCCCCAAGCGGATAATAAAGGTACTCGCGGAGCCAGGTCGAAAGAGAGATGTGCCAGCGTCTCCAAAATTCCGAAAAAGAGCGCGAGATATAGGGAAAATTGAAGTTGATCGGGAGGGTGTAACCGAACAAATAGCCAAGTCCGATCGCAATCAGCGAATAGCCGGCGAAATCGGCGAAGATCTGCATCGAGTAACCGAAGATAAGAGCAGCCAGGGCGAACCCCGAGTCGTTCATGAAAAACGGATATTCGATCCAAAATGTCGCGTCCTTCATGTTGTCGGCGACGACCATTTTCAGGAAATAGCCGATCGTTAGGGCCCGAAAGGCGGCTTGCCAGTGGATTTGCCGGAGCTTTTTCGGGCCAAGTTGCGGATAGAACTCGTGCGCTTTTACGATTGGACCGGCCACCAGGTAGGGAAAGAACGATTTGAACAACGCGGTATTGGCGAGGTGCTCCATGAAATTGCGGGGCACAACCCGGGGATGCGAGCGCCCATCGCCGCGATGCTGCTGGTCGCGGAACACCTCAACGACCAGGCTGATGCCTTGAAAGGTGAAGAAGGAGATTCCGATCGGGAGCGGTATGGAAATGAGGAAGCGTCCCAGAGAAGTCGATCCGCCTCCCATGAAGGTGTTTGCGAACAGCGGGCTGTATTTGAAAAACAGAAGGAGACTGAGGTTCAAAACAACGCCGAGAACCGCCCACAAACGTCGGCGCGACGCTTTGTCAACCGCCACGAAGTAGCTGGTGACCACGTTGATCGCGATCGATGCCAGCAGCAGCAACAACAGACTTGGCCGTTCGTAGGCGTAGAAGATGAAGCTCGCGGCGATCAACACCAGGACCTGCGCTCGGCGCATGAACGGGATGTAATAAAGCCCAAACGTTACCAGGACCAGAATGACAAATGGGATGCTGTTGAAGAGCATGTTCGATCAGACGGCAGAGGATTCCATCGGCCTGAGCCGGCCAGACGGCGTCGGCTCCGGCCCTGACGTATAGGCCGATTGCCGGCGCGATGCTTTCAGGTGCCACAGCATTTTGGCGACCTCGCGGTGGCCTTTCTCGTTCCAGTGACAATCGTTAGTCTTGTAAGAACTGATATCGAGAAAGCTTTCACCAGCTACAAATTCAATCGCGAGACGTTTGGAAATAGCCTCCACTCCTTTGTCGGGCCGTCTGGCATCAAACGAATCGGGATCGCCGGCCAGCGTTTTCAGCGTCTGCCGTCCGGCAGCCGTTAGTTGATAGGCGTCAGGAACGCTGACGATCACCAGTCGCGCATCGACCTGCTGGCAAAGCTCTTTCCCAGCTTGCAGGAGGTACTCGCATGCACTAAAGACCCGGCCTGATAAAAATGTTTCGGAGCAAATCTCGCCTAACCGTGGCAGATGATTCTGTCCCTCAATCCGGCCTTCCGTGACGAGCGGCCATCGCTCCGCCGTGACGTGCGAAGAGACAATCTCCCACCCGCCATCTTCCTTAGTCTCGCGGACAAACGGCTTCCTATAGCCGCGAAGGTCCGGCATCAGATTATCGTACAGGTCGTTGCCGTAATAA
>JBJMXE010000070.1:0-25923 GCA_045809745.1 Chthoniobacterales bacterium
CCGAATCCGAGGATCCGTTCCGCTGGGTCTTCGTATCCGATGTTTGTAAACATTGCCAAGAAGCGGGTTGTCTTGAAGCGTGTCCGACTGGATCGATCGTGCGGACGGAGACCGCATCCGTGTTCGTGCAGAACGATGTCTGCAATGGCTGCGGGTATTGTGTCGTGTCGTGCCCTTTCGGAGTGATCGATCGGCGGCCCGCGCCGCTTCCCGATGCCGGCGGAGCTTTCAAGTGCACCTTTTGTTACGACCGCCAGAAAAGCGGGCTGGTGCCGGCTTGCGCGAAAGTGTGTCCGACCGAATCGATTGTATTTGGAAGATTGGACGATTTGCGCGTGCACGCGGCTGAACGCGTCCGAACGCTCCAAGCCGCCGGCTACACGGACGCGGTCTTATATGACCCGACCGAGACGTCCGTTCGCGGGATCCACGCCTTCTTTCTTTTGTTAGGCGAGCCGGAAGCCTACGGACTACCACGCAAGCCGGAGATTCCAACCATTTACTTGCGGTCGGCGTGGACCGCGGCGGTCGCAACGGCGATAGGGGCGTTAGGCGCGAGCATGATCGCGTTTGCCTTTTTCTGATGAGCTTCATTTGTGCAGTAATGCTGTGATTGTCCAAGTGAGAAAAGCCATACAAAGGTGTCATCCTGAGCGAAGTCGAAGGCACACCCGTTGTTGTTTAAATGAGCGTCCCTAACGAACAACGACTCGATCGGATCCGGGAAGAAGCGGCAGCGCGTGGTGTCGTGTCAGGAAACGGCGTCGATGTTGCCGGTGGCCCGATTCCACGGAAGGTCGGGTACTACGGGCAACCAGTCGTCAAACCGCCGGTGTGGACCTGGGAAATCCCGGTGTATTTCTTCATCGGCGGCCTTGCCGGGATGTCGGCGGTGGTTGCCGCAGGGGCAGCGGTATTTCACCAGCACGAAATCATGCGTACGGCCATGCGGTTGGCCGCAGCCGGTGCCATTCTCTCGCCGATTCTGCTCATCCTCGACCTCGGCCGGCCCCTGCTCTTCATTAACATGTTGCGAGTGTTCAAGCCGCAATCGGCAATGTCGATGGGCGCTTGGATCCTCAGCTTTTTCGGCGGATGCGTTTTCCCTGGTTTGATTGGACTGGAAGTTCATCACGCGCACCTGCTGGGCTCGACTCTCGATGAGTTCGTTCGGATCGTGGCTGCGGCAATGATCGCGGGTTCCGCCGTTTTTGGAATGCTGCTGGCCACCTACACTGGCGTGCTCATCGGCGCGACTGCGATACCGGCCTGGTTTCTCCATCGAACGCTGCTGCCGATTCACTTTGGAGTAGCAGGGCTTGGTTCGGCCGCCGCAGCGCTGGAGTTATTCGGTCACCACACTGCCGCTATCAATGCTCTCGGGTTTTTTGCGGCCGGCATTGAAACAGTCCTGATGATTTGGCTAACGGCTGATCGGCATGGCGCGGCGGATCGGGCATGTCACCATGGATTCAGCGGCTGGTTGATCCGTTCCGGCGAGCTGCTGACTGGTCCGATTCCTCTGATTTCCCGAGGTGTGGGCTTAATCCCAGTGGCGGCAGTTTCATTTTTGCTGGGTGCCTTGATCAGTCGTTTTGGGTGGCTGGCGGCAGGAACGGCCTCAGGATGCGATCCGGAGGCGGTCTTCGCGTCGCAGCGGATGTAGGCGTTTTGCAGAGCGAACTGCTGCAGCGCTCACTGGAATCGAGTTGATCAAACTGTAACGATCATGCTTACGTTTCATCATTGTGGTTAACCAGCAGTTCGCATTTGCCGTGCATGTTCTGACGATGCTCGGCCATTCTGGAGGTATCACCGGCTCGGCTACTGTCGCCCGGAGTGTTGGCACGAATCCCGTGGTCGTCCGGCGCCTCTTGCTGGCGCTTCGCGATGCCGGGCTGATCACCACCTGTACCGGCAATCGCGGTGGATCGACGCTGGCCAAATCGCCTGATCAAATTTCGCTTCTGGACATTTATAACGCGATCAACCAACGGCCAATAATTGTCCCGAGCCGTCGGAAGGTTCTGAAGCAATGTCCGGTTAGCTGCAACATGCAGCGGGTTATGTCCGACGTTTCGATACAGGCTGAACGCGCGTTGAGACAACACCTTCGCGACATCACGTTGCGACAGATTCTGCGGAAGATGCGATGAGTCGCGGCGCTGATAAGCAACCGGCCGAACCTAACGATGCCGGTCGGTCCGAAACCGTCCGACCGAGCTTCGCTGAGGCATTCCGGTTTTGGTTGAAGCTCGGCTTCGTGTCGTTCGGAGGTCCGAGCGGACAGATCGCAATCATGCAGACGGAACTGGTCGACCAGAAGCGGTGGATTAGTCAGTCGCGGTTCCTTCATGCTTTGAACTACTGCATGTTGTTGCCGGGTCCGGAGGCGCAGCAGCTCGCGATTTACATCGGGTGGGTGCTACACCGTACGGCGGGAGGCGTGGTCGCCGGCGCGTTGTTCGTGATTCCCTCCATGTTCATCCTATGGGGACTTAGTTTCGTCTACGCTGCCTACGGATCGATTCCGTGGATCGCCGCAATCTTTTATGGATTCAAACCGGTTGTAGTAGCAATCGTTGCTGTCGCCCTCATTCGTATCGGAAGCCGAGCACTAAAGAATGAAGTCTTGTATTCGCTTGCCGCGCTCGCGTTCGTCGCGCTCTTCTTCTTCAAGGTTCCATTTCCGATCATTATCATCGGCGCAGGTGTGATCGGATTCGTGGGCGGAAAGCTTAGCCCGTCGAAGTTCGACGTTATCTCCGGACATCAAGCGAAATCGTCGCCGCAGGAATCGCCCGAACGATGGATGGACGCGTCGACTGCGCACACCAAGCCGCGATTGAGCCGCGACATTCGAATCGCAATCTGCTGCCTTACGATTTGGTGGCTGCCCGTGATTCTGGCTGCCGTTCTGCTAGGTCCGCGGCATTCGATTTTTCAGGAAGGACTTTTCTTTAGCAAAGCAGCGGTTGTGACGTTCGGCGGCGCTTACGCGGTGCTGCCGTATGTCACTCAGCACGCCGTTCAGAATTTTGGCTGGTTGAAGCCAGGTCAGATGATGGATGGGCTTGGACTCGCCGAGACCACCCCAGGGCCACTGATTATGGTCCTGCAGTTTGTCGGATTCATGGGGGGATGGACGCATCCCGGCAATCTTAGTCCACTCGTGGCAGCGACGTTAGGCGCATTGATCACTACGTGGGTTACGTTCACGCCGTGTTTCCTCTGGATACTGGTTGGTGCGCCTCACATTGAGCAGTTGCGTGGCAACAAGACGCTCAGCATGACGCTTTCCGCGATCACCGCGGCCGTCGTCGGAGTGATTTTAAACCTGGCGATTTGGTTCGCGCTTCATGTGTTTTATCCGACCGAAGGCGTAATCGACTGGTTTGCCATTGCACTCGCGCTGCTCGCGGCATTCGCTCTGATGCGGTTCAAAATTGAAATTTTTCTGGTGGTGATCATCGGAGGAATTGCTGGTTTGATCTGGCGAGGCATCAGCGGTTAGCAGGTTCAAGATGAGGTGTGGGGCAATCGCATCGCTTGCCGGCATTCCGAATCGGCAGGCGGTGCGCCCGCCCAAGAACGCGCACAATTCGTGGGCATCAATTACCCAGTGTGACAAATTCGAAATCGGCAGCTAAGCTCGGTAACAGTTCATGGAAACGCCGCAACTTCGGAACGGGAAGATCGTTCGTAGTGAAAATCCGCTGAACCTGGAGATGCCGTTCGAAAGTCTCGACGGATTTCTCACGCCCACGCCGGCGTTTTACGTGCGAACACATTTTCCAATACCACGAATTGAAAAACATTCGTGGCGGCTGGTCGTTGATGGAGAAATCACTAAGCCGTCGCAACTGACATTTGAGGAGCTGCTCAAACTACCGTCGCGGACTATTCCAGCGACGTTGGAATGCGCGGGTAATAATCGAAATCTGCTCACCGAAAAGGTGAAAGGCGTTCAGTGGGGCCTTGGAGCCGTTGGTACCGCCGAATGGACAGGAGTGCCGCTGTCGATCGTGCTCGATCGGGCTGGAGTGAAACCGAGCGCTGTCGAAGTGATACTGGAGGGCGCGGACAAAGGTCCGTTGGAAGATCCGAAAGCGCCGCCCGGTGACGTTCGCTTCGCCCGCAGCGTGCCCCTAACGAAAGCGCGAGAGGACGTCCTTCTCGCCTATAAGATGAACGGCGTTGATCTGCCGCCGGAACATGGGTTTCCGGTTCGCGCCATCGTTCCCGGCTGGTTTGCGGTCGCCTCGATCAAATGGCTACAGCGGATTACTGTCATCGATCGGCCTTTCGGCGGATATTATCAGACGATCGACTACGCCTACTGGAACCGTACCGGGGAGAACGCTGAGTTGATGCCGCTGCAAGAGCTGCAACTGAAAGCAGAGATTGCCCGGCCGATAGAAGGCGAAGCCATCGCCCCGAATTCTTCCGTTCAAATCCGCGGTGCAGCCTGGGCTGGAGGAGGCGCTGAAATCGCGAAAGTGGAAATCAGCTGGGATGGCGGGAAAACCTGGAGCGCGGCCGAACTTCAAAAATCCGCGCCGAATGCGTGGCGACTATGGAACTACAATTGGCAGACGCCGCCGGCAGGCCGGTACTCACTAATTGCGCGCGCGACTGATTCCCTCGGTCGAACCCAGCCGCTCAGCCGTGATATGGATCGCGGCACGTATATGATTAATCATTTGTTGCCGGTCACGGTCGAGGTGAAGAATGGGATTTGACTGCGCCGGCGGGCATAGACCGTCGCTCCAGTACAACTTGTTGAAGTCTTGCCGTGATTCGCATTAAATCGGCCGAATGAGTTCCGACGCAGCACTGGGGCAGAGATCGTTCGGCGAAACGCGTCGGATCGACCTGTGGTGGTTACAGCCGCTTTTGGTGTTCGCCGGGCTTGGCACGTTCCTCGTTTACTCGACCTGGGCGGCATTTCAGGGTGTGCACTACTATTTCGGGAACTACGTGTCGCCCTTTTACTCGCCGGAACTCTTCGGCGATTCGCCTCACAGCTGGTTTGGGCCGAAACCGGGATGGTGGCCGGCGTTGCTGCCGTTTTCACCCGCGCTTTTTATTTTGTGGGCGCCGGGGGGATTTCGGCTCACCTGTTATTACTATCGCGGCGCGTATTACAAGGCCTTCTGGGCCGATCCGCCGGCGTGCACCGTCGGTGAGCCGCGGAAAACGTATTGGGGCGAACGGTCGTTCCCCCTGATCATGCAGAATGTGCATCGCTACTTTCTTTATCTCGCGCTCGGATTCATTTTGATCCTGGCCTATGACGTGTGGAAGGCGCTGTGGTTTGTCAATCCGGCTAACGGCGCAAAGACGTTCGGTGTCGGCGTGGGAACACTCGTGCTGGCCACCAACGTGGTTCTTCTGAGCGGCTATACTTTCGGCTGCCATTCATTGCGGCATCTGGCGGGAGGATTGCTCGATCAATTTTCCAAGTCGCCGACGTGCTACCGAACATATGCATGCGTCAGCTGCTTCAATCGCCGCCACATGTTGTGGGCGTGGATGAGTTTGTTCTGGGTGGGATTTACAGATTTGTATGTTCGACTCTGTTCAATGGGTGTTTGGCACGATCTCCGGCTGCTGTGAGCGACTGGGTGCGGTGATTGTAACGGCTTAACGAGTTAAAGTTTTCTTCGCCCATGCCAGACTACGAAACGCACCAGCATGATGTTCTGGTGATAGGTGCCGGTGGCGCGGGGCTACGGGCGGCGATCGAAGCGTCAACGGCTGGTGTTTCGGTTGGATTGATTTGCAAATCTCTGCTGGGGAAAGCGCACACGGTGATGGCCGAAGGCGGCATCGCCGCCGCTTTGGCTAACGTGGATGATCGCGACAACTGGCAAGTGCATTTCGCCGACACAATGCGCGGCGGCCAGTACGTGAATCAGTGGCGCATGGCCGAACTACACGCCAAGGAAGCGCCTGACCGTGTGCGCGAACTTGAAGCCTGGGGCGCGGTGTTCGACCGGACCAAGGACGGTCGTATTCTTCAGCGAAACTTCGGCGGTCACAGGTATCCACGGTTAGCTCATGTGGGCGACCGCACCGGTTTGGAAATGATCCGGACGCTCCAGGATCATGGGATCCATCAGGGTATCGAAGTCTACATGGAACACACAGTTCTTTCGCTGCTCAAGAATGGCGACCGAGTCGTTGGTGCATTCGCTTATGAACGCCATCGCGGCCGGTTCAAGATTTTCAAGGGGAAGGCGATCGTGCTCGCGACTGGTGGACTTGGCCGCGCCTACGAAATTACCAGCAACAGCTGGGAATCCACCGGTGATGGTGTTGCGCTGGGTTACAACGCCGGCGCCGAATTGATCGACATGGAATTCGTTCAGTTCCATCCCACTGGAATGGTTTGGCCGCCGAGTGTGCGGGGAATTCTGGTGACCGAAGGCGTGCGGGGTGAAGGAGGAATCCTGACAAACAACACCGGTCGGCGGTTCATGTTCGATGAGGTGCCGGACAACTACAAAACCCAGACGGCGGATAGTCCCGAAGAAGGCTGGCGGTACTGTCAGGGTGACAAAAACGCGCGGAGACCGCCTGAGTTGTTAACCCGAGATCACGTCGCGCGCTGCATTGTGCGCGAAATCAAAGCGGGCCGGGGTAGCCCGCACGGCGGTGTGTTTCTCGATATCGCGTGGATCAAAGCGAAGATCCCGAATGCGGCGGAGCACATCAAGCGGAAGCTGCCGAGTATGTATCATCAGTTCAAAGAGCTCGCGGACATCGATATCACTGAGCAACCGATGGAAGTAGGTCCGACCACGCATTACGCGATGGGTGGGATTCACGTCCACCCCGACACGCAGATGTCTCGTGTACCTGGTTTATTCGCCGCGGGTGAGTGCGCTGCCGGAATCAACGGCGCTAATCGTCTGGGGGGAAATTCATTGTCGGACATCGTGGTGTTTGGGAAACGCGCCGGCGAGTACGCGGCTAAATTCGCCCAGGAGAATACGTTCGGCGAAGTCAGGCCTGAGGAGCTGGATGGTGCCGCCCACGAATCGCTGGCGCCGTTCGATCGACCAGATGGCGAAAATCCATATGAAGTTCAGAAGGACCTGCAATCGATGATGCAGGATAACGTCGGAATCGTTCGAACCGAAGCTGAGATGCAGTCGGCGTTAGGCCATCTTCAGCAATTGAAGGAACGAGCAGGCAGAGCCGGCGTGGTGGGCCATCGTGAATTCAACCCGGGATGGCACACCGCAATCGATCTCAGCAATCTCTTGATCATCTCGGAAGCGATCACCCGCGCAGCCCTGGAGCGGAAAGAGAGCCGGGGAGCCCAATTCCGCGACGATTATCCGACCAAAGACGATAAGTTCTCGAAGGTGAACACGATGATTTCGAAAGACGGGCAAGGACATATGATAGTGCGGTGGGAACCGCTACCGGAAATGCCGGATTACCTCAAACAAGTGATTGAAGAGAATAAATAGTGAGCGTTGAATCGTTAAACCGTTAAATCGTTGACAACCATGCCGACGGCAACCTTCAAAATCTGGCGCGGTAACGCGAGCGGCGGTTCGTTTCACGAGCATTCGACGGAATGCAGCGAAGGGATGGTCGTGCTCGATGCCATTCACGACATTCAACGGACTCAGGCTGGCGACCTCGCCTGCCGGTGGAATTGCAAGGCTGGGAAATGCGGTTCGTGCTCGGCGGAAATCAACGGGATTCCGAAGTTGATGTGCATGGCCCGAATGAGCGATTTGCCACTCGATCGGCCGATTACAGTCGAGCCGATGAAGGCGTTCCCGCTGCTGAAAGATTTAATCACCGACGTGTCCTGGAACTTCCGGGTAAAAAAGAAGATCAAGAAGTTCAAACCTCGGCCACCCGATGCACCTGATGGCACGTGGCGGATTCAGCAACAGGACATCGATCGCGTCCAGGAGTTCCGGAAATGCATCGAGTGTTTTCTATGTCAGGACGTTTGTCATGTGCTACGTGATCACCACCTGCACGATCGTTTCGTCGGCCCTCGATTTTTGATTTACACAGCGGCATTGGAAATGCATCCGCTCGATACCGAAAACCGCGTCGAGGAAGTTCGTAATGCCCACGGGATCGGATTTTGCAATATCACGAAATGCTGCACCAAAGTTTGCCCCGAAAACATTCAGATCACGGATAATGCAATCATCCCACTAAAGGAAAGGGTGGTGGATCAATTTTACGATCCGCTGGGCGGCTTTTGGAGATGGTTGAAAAAGAGGTTGAACAGTTGAATTGTTGAAGCGTTGAACCGGGCTCGCGCGTGATGTCTTTTTTTCATCGTTTGATGCTTATAACAAGGGTATAACGATGTAACGTGGCGCAGCCATGCCAGAGCTAAAGAAACTCTCCAAGGAAGCCATCCCCAGCGCGCTGGAAAAAGCGAATCGCTACCGGTTGCTAAACGAGCCTGGCGAGGCTGAGAGCATCTGCCTGGATGTTTTGGAGGCTGATCCTGAAAATCAGGACGCGATTATCACGCTGGTGCTGGCGCTCACCGACCGGTTCACCAGAGGCTACGGCGTGAGCGATACGCAGGCCAAAGAATTATTGGCGCGCATCAAAGGTGAATATGATCGCGCTTATTACAGTGGAATTCTGGCCGAGCGCAGAGCCAAGGCCAAGCTGACGCAGAACACGCCCGATTGCCGGTACCAGGCCCACGATCTTTTTCGTGATGCGATGCATTGTTTCGAAAAGGCAGAATCGATGCGACCGCCGGGGAACGACGAGGCATTGCTACGCTGGAACACGTGTGCCCGGATCATCGAGCGAAACAAGCTGGTGCCGCGCGAAGAAGAAGAGCGGACCGAGTTTCCGCTGGAATAGCGCAGAAGGCATTGCAGCAACTGCCGTGACGGGTGGATCGAGACCTCCGGGCTCAATTTTACCAACGCGCTCGGAATGGAGCGGCATGGGCCGCCGCGGCATCTTGCCGATGATCCAACTTGAAACACTGGCTGCAAGCCAATGCCACTTTCGTAACGAACAGATCGACGCTCGGTGGCCACGGTGTCACGCCCGGCCAGGATCTGCCTCGCATTGATCAAAGAGACCGGCGCCCACCATTGCGGACTTGCCGCGGGGTCCCGTCGTGCTCCTATAGAGCGGAATGGCAGACCCAGCTTCGGGACTACAATTGGGAGTGAACATCGATCATGTCGCGACATTGCGGCAGGTTCGATATGCGGCGATGCCGGAGTCCAAAAACGCGGAACCGGATGTAATCAAGGCCGCAGCCATTTGCGAACGCGCAGGAGCCAAGGGGATCGTCGCCCATTTGCGCGGAGACCGTCGTCATATCCAGGATCGTGATATCGAGCGGCTCCGTCAGAACGTGATGACGAAACTGAACCTGGAAATGGGAAATACGCCCGAGATCGTTGATGTGGCGTTGCGAATTGTTCCCGACGAAGTATGTCTGGTACCGGAAAAGCGGGAAGAGGTGACGACGGAAGGCGGACTCGACGTCATTGCCAATCGACGCGAACTTGAAAGCACCGTCAAACGTCTGCACTCGGCCGGGATTCGGGTGAGCTTGTTTATCGATCCCGACCTGAAGCAAATCGACGCGGCCGGTGAGCTGGGCGTCGAAATGGTGGAACTACACACCGGTAAACTGGCGAACGCGTTCACCGATAAGATCGAGCGCCAGGAAATTGAAACACTGCAGGCCGCAGCCCGCGCCGCTTTTGAACTGGAGCTGCAGGTAAATGCGGGGCACGGGATCAACTACACGAATATCGAGTCGGTGAAAAAGATTCCGCATCTCACCGAGCTGAATATCGGACACTCGATCATCTCACGCGCTGTTTTCCTCGGGTTAGAAGATGCCGTGCGCGCGATGTTAGGCGCGATGGAGGGCTATAGCTTCGCTGAACGTTAAACCGTTAAAGCGTTGAACCGTCACTATCAGATGCCTACCGGGGCGAAGCCATGAGCATCATCGGCATCGGAGTTGATCTGGTCGAATGTGAGCGCATCCAGCATTCGCTGGATCGGTTCGGCGACCGTTTTCTGCGGCGGGTGTTCACCGACGGGGAAATCCAATACTCCATGTCGATGAAGTTTCCGGCGCGTCATTTGGCTGCGCGTTTCGCCGCTAAAGAAGCAGTGTCCAAGGCATTCGGAACGGGCATCGGCAAAAGCATGGGCTGGCGCGATATGGATGTGCGGAAAAAAGAGAGCGGGGAACCTTTCCTGGTATTATCGGGCGGCGCTGAAACGCTGGCGAAGGATCGAGGTGTGACGAACGCGCTGATCACGCTGAGTCACACTGATCATCACGCAATGGCGGTGATTGTGCTGGAAACCTGAGTGGCGGCGTTACCGGTTTAGAGGTCGGTTACACCCTCTCCTGGGCGTAGATTTTCACGTCCAGGCCGTCGATCGCGCAGACGTGATCCGGTGAGTCGTCCAAGGCAGAGAACCCATCCAATTCCGCCGGAACAGTTGATAGCTGCGGCACCTCAACGTCGCGGTATGAATAAGGCGCGTGATGGACCTGTCCTCGAAACAGAATGCCGGAACTCGGTCGATAGGCGAACAGGTAGTAGCGCTCGATTAAGAAGAACTCGAGCGACTGCGGATCCGCTTCGCGGCCAGGTCCGGCGGCGCGGTAACGGTATTGAGCGGTCTCTTTGGTGCCCGACCGACGGCTTTGATAATCAATCCAGTCGCCGGTGTTTGCGTTCATGTCGGAAAGATAATATGGCAGGCCGGCAAAGATTCTGGCCGCGAACGTGGCCGTGATGCGATTACAGTCCAACGAGTAAAACCAGACACCCGGTGTGCCGGATTTGTCGAAGGCGTAGGTCCGGACATTCAATTCCTGAAAATAGGAAACCCACGGCAGGGCCGGCAGACCCACCGGCCGGACGTTAGTCATGAAAAATGGTGTGATCGCGACATAGGCGGCTCCCTCGAAAGTATCGACGGTTAGGCCCGGCGGCAGCGTTGCCTGAATTTCTTCCGGAGAGACGCGCCAGTGCAGAAAAAGAAGTGATTCCCATCGTTGATGCATCACCTGCGGGCGGCGGCCGTTAGGCGATCGAGCCGCCAGCCGTTGCTCAACTGAAGGAACTTGTGACACTTCGATCACGCCACGATTGATACGCACTCAAGGCCGCTCTCGGTCTCAGTGATTTCACACCCGTTGTGTTTGACACCGAAACCCTGGTCCATAGCCTTCGCGAATGCGACGCAAAAGGGCTGCGAGACGCGACATTACAGGGGCGTGGAGGGTTATCGGAATCGCTGCCGCGGTTTTGCTGTTTTGTCCGTCGCGGTCGTGGTCATGCGATATCTGCGGCTGCTATACCCCGCAGGGAATCCACGACACGCCGGTCGAATCTGGCATGAGCCTCAACCGAACTACACCCATGGCGGCAGGGCTTGGAACCGGCATCTATTTCGCCGTTGCTGAACAATTCACCCACTTCGGAACGTTACAGCTGAATGGAGAAGAAGTGCCGAACCCAACTGACCAGCATCTTGACAGCTCCATCACTCAACTGGTCGCGGGCTATTCGATTACGCCCCGCTTGGCGGTGCAAATTGATTTACCGCTGATCTTTCGATCTTTCCAACGACCACGCGGTTTCGCGATCGAGCATGGTTCTGAATCGGGAATTGGGGATGCTTCCCTGCTCGCGAATCTCAATGCGATTCGCTGGGAAAAAGGTGGCAGCCGTTCCGTTGCCTTCGACGATCCCAAGTCTCCGCGGATCCAGGTTACTCCGGCGGAGGTCGTTTTTGTGCTCGACCTATTTTCCGGAATCAAAGGGCCAAGCGGTTCAACTGATCGGCTGAAGGAGGAGTTTCACGAGGTTGAGATTCCCGGGGCGCCAGTGAGCGGCATTCATGGCCATGATCTTGCGTTGGGCACGGGTTCCTCGGATGGTTTCTTCGGCGGACAGGCTGCGGTTCGTTACCGTAACGTTTTTCTCGAGTCAGGGCTACAATTCACGCTGCGAGGTGACGGCGAGCACCAGTATCATTTCGCCAATGACTTATCCTGGAGCGGAGGTCCGGGATATTATTTCATTCGGAGCGGCGGCAAACGTTTCGGCGTGCAATTCGTCATATCCGGCGAATACAAGGATGTCGATCGTTTCCGCGGGAAAGCTGCTGAAGACACGGGGGTCACGTCGGTGTTTGCCGGCCCGAGAGTGTTTGCCAGTTTTAAAAATGTGAGCGCCGACATTGCGGCCGATTTGCCGGTATCGATCGACAACACTGCGCTACAGGCAGTTGCCGATTACCGCATCCGCGGAGCCGTATCCTGGCATTTTTAGCTGCCTTTTTTTGTAGCCGCGGTCTCTGACCGCCAAAAGATCAGGTTGCGTCGCGTTTCTTTCGCAAGCGGCTTCGCTATCCCCACCAAAAAGGGCAGGTTGCACTTAACTGCGCCGTCCTCCACTTTGTCGCGCCGTGGCAAAGACGTTTTTTGTTACAACTGCGATTGATTACACCAATTCGCCGCCGCATATCGGGCATGCGTATGAAAAGGTGCTCGCCGATGTGATTGCGCGCTATCACCGATTGAAAGGTGAAGAAGTGTTTTTCCTAACCGGCGTAGATCAACACGGCCAGAAGGTTCAACAATCCGCCGCGAAACAGGGTATCGCGCCGGCCGAGTTTGTTGAAGGCGTCACTGAAAAATTTGTCGATCTCTGGAAACAGCTCGACGTTCAATACGACGAGTGGGCGGCGACCGTGAACCCGCTGCACAAAAAAGTCGTTCAGCAGATCCTGCAACGACTCTATGACGAAGGGCAGATCTATAAGGACAAGCAGTCCGGTTACTATTCGATCCGGCAGGAGCAGTTTGTCACCGATAAAGAGCGAGGGGCGGACGGCGAGTTCGGACCGGAGTGGGGTCAGGTAGAGCTTCGCGAAGAAGAAAACTACTACTTCAAACTGTCGCAGCACAAAGACTGGCTTCTTAGTTTTTTGGCAAGCCGCCGCGACGCGGTTATTCCCGACTTTCGGCAAACTGAATTACGCAACGCGGTTGAGAAACTTACCGGCGATCTGTGCATCTCCAGGCCGAAGTCGCGCCTCGATTGGGGCATCGAACTGCCGTTTGATAGCACCTATGTCACCTACGTTTGGTTCGACGCTTTAACCAACTACATCAGTTTTGCCGGTTATGAAGGTGCGCTTCCGTTCGACAAACAGCCCACCGAGTTCCGCGACCGATGGCCCGCGCTACAGATTATCGGGAAAGACATTCTGATCCCGGCGCACGGGATTTACTGGCTGATCATGCTGCACGCGCTGGGGTTCGGTGATGACTCAATGCCGCAGCTGCTTGTGCACGGATGGTGGAACCTGGGCGGCGCGAAGATGAGCAAAAGCGCCGGGAACGTGGTAGATCCTGCGGTTCTCGCGCAACAATACGGTGCGGAAGCGCTCAGATATTATCTGATGAGCGATATCGCGACCGGCAGCGACGCTGACTTCAGTGAGGAGCGTCTGATCACCCGTTATAACGCCGATCTGGCCAATTCGTTAGGCAACCTGCTGAATCGAACGCTGAACATGGCCCACCGGTATCGGGAAGGTGTGGTGACGCAAAAGGGCGGCGACTCACCACTCGCAGCGCAGTCCGCAAACTTGCTGCGAGAATTCGAAGCCGCCTTCGCATCATTTCACGTTCAGTCGGCCATTAGTCATCTCGGTGATTTCGTCACCGCCTGTAACTCGTATATCGAGATGACGGCACCATGGAAATTGGCGAAGGATCCGGAACGAGCGGACGCTCTAGATCACACCTTGTACGCACTCGCTGAATCGTTGCGCATTGCCGCGAGTTTGATTCTGCCGATTCTGCCGAAATCGGCTCGAGATATCTTCTACCAATTAAATCACGAGCCCGTCTCGCGTCTCAGCGATACCGCCTGGGGAGGCTTGCCCAGTCCCCACCGGCTGGGCAAACCGGTGCCGGTGTTCCCCCGGATCGAAGAAGCTAAATCAGGTTAACGCGTTCGCGATTCGAGCGAGGAGTGTGTCCGGAAGGATGCCCAGAATGAGGACCGCCGCGGCCAGGAACCCGATGACCCATCGCTCGCCGCTGTGATCCAGTTTCATGCCTGCTGCCGTGGCTGAGGCTGCCACTTCTGCTGCGGGTAAGGCTCGAGGTTCGTCAACGAACATCGCCTTCACGATCAGTAGATAATAATAGAGCGAGATGAAACTGCCGAAGAGAGCCACCCCCACTAGCCAGAGTAATCCGTTATTCTGCCCGGCATCGAGAGCGGCACTGAAGAGGTAGAATTTGCCAAAAAAACCAACCAGAGGAGGTAGTCCGGCCAGCGACAACATGAAGATAGCCATGTATACCGCCAGTAGCGGGAAGCGCCGGCTTAACGCTGAGAAATGCGGCAGGTTGTCGCCTCCGGTTTCGCGACGAACCCAGCTCACCACTGCGAATGCCCCGAGAATCGTGATCCCGTAGACGGTTGCATAAAACAGCGTGGCGCTAAAACCTTCGGGTGTACCGGCAACAATCCCAAGAAGTGAGTAGCCGGCATGAGCGACAGCCGAGTAGGCTAACAGGCGGCGAACGTTCGTCTGGACCAGAGCCAAAAAATTGCCGAGCAGAATTGATAGCGCGGCGATCGCCGCAAGCACAGGAGACCAACCGCCTGCTACCGAATGCCAACCGGCACTTCCGATGATTGGTCCAAATCCCAGAAGGAGCAGCTTGGCCAGGACTACAAACGACGCGACCTTCGACGCTGAGGCAATGAGAGCCGCTGTGGAAATCGGAGCAGCCTCGTAAACGTCGGGGGCCCAGAGATGGAACGGAGCGGCTGCGATTTTAAATCCGAAGCCGACCAGGGTCATGACTACGCCCACCGCCAGGAGTGGTTGGAACGCTCCGGCAAGGCCTTCGATCATCCCGGCTAGCGAGGTCGACCCGCACATTCCGTAGATCAAACTCAGCCCGAAAAGGGTGAAGGCGCTGGCCGTGCTTCCAAATAAAAAATACTTCAAACCCGCTTCGGGCGACCGCACATCGCCACTATTGAAAGCGGTTAAAATGTAGAGCGACAAGCCCGTCAGCTCGAGGCCGATGAAAATCATCAGCAATTCTTCGCTACCCACCAGCAACAGTAATCCTAACGTCGCCAGCAGGATCATCGCCACATACTCACCCAGGTGTGAAGTCACTGATGAGTTTGGACGTTCTTCTTGAGCAAGAAAAATGGCGAAGGCAGACAGAACGAGGCACACCAGCTTCACTAACGAATTGAGTCGATTCACCACCAGCATGCCGTTGAACAAGGAGGCCGTCTTTGGCAGGAACATGATCGCAACGGCCGATGCCGCGATGCCGATGATCCCGACAAAAGCCGGTAACCGCGAACCGCGGCTTGCCAGCCCGAGCGCAAGAACGCACAGCACGGTGAGAGTCAGGATTCCCTCCGGTGATGATAGTTTGAGCAGCTCGAGATACACGGTTTAGAGATTTATGCGGGCGTTGAAGTGTGGCCGGGGCATGTCACTACCCGTTAGGTCGGATGAATCGCATCGTTTCGATCGCCGGCATAATGCGATCCAGCAGCAGCTTCGGATACAAACCGGCCGCTAACGTCGTGACCAGCAACAGAGTTGCTCCCGCTTTTTCAGCAAGGGTAATGGGCGAATAACCAGCCGCCGCGGTCTCGGGTGATGCGACTATTTGGTCGCTGAAGAAAGCCCGACGAAGAATTCGGAGTGTGAAGGCGGCCACCAGGACCATCCCCAAGCCCGTTATCCAAACAGCTACGGGAAAGATTTTCCAGGCGCCGAGCAAGATGGTTACCTCCGCCACGAACCCGCTGAATCCCGGGATACCCATTGAAGCTGCCGCGGCCAGCACAAAGGCGAATGTCGCGAATGGCAACATCCGCCGAAGGTTCATTCCGGCGAGGCTATCAAGGTCGCGGGTATGGGTTCGGTGATAAATCATGCCGACCAGCGCGAAGAGGAGAGCGCCGATCACACCGTGAGAAAACATCTGGAGCACGGCCCCGGAAACGCCCAGAACGTTGGCAGCGGCCAGGCCGAGAAGCACGAAGCCCATGTGACTGACACTGGAGTAGCCGATCACGAACTTTAGATCGCGCTGACGCAGAGCGACGGCAGCTGCGTAAACAATTCCGATCACTGCCACGACTGCAATCCATTTGCTCCAGGCGTGGAATCCTTCCGGGAACAAATTCATCGCCACGCGCAGGCCGCCGTAGGCTCCGAGCTTCATCACGATTCCTGCGAGAAGCATTGAGCCAGCAGTCGGTGCAGCAACGTGACCGGTCGGCGCCCAAGTGTGAAACGGCCACGCGCCGGCCAGGATCGCGAAGCCGAGAAAAAGAACCGGGAACGCCCACATTTGCAGATGCGGATCGAATCCGAATCTGGCCAGCTCGTTGAAATCAAGCGATCCGGCTGCGACGTAGGCGGCAATGATGCCGAGGAAAACGAGTGCGCCTCCGAAGAAGGAGTACAAGGTCAGCTTCATCGCGCCGTATTCCTTGTTAGTCGATCCCCAGATCGCGATGAGGAAATATTTCGGAACAATGACCATTTCGTAGAACAGGAAGAATAGGAACAGATCGGCGCTTAAAAATACCCCGAACGATCCCGCGACCACCAGCAGCAGCCAAAAGAAGAACTCGTTACGCCGCTCCTGCACCTCCCACGAAAAAAGCACTGCACTCACTGCAGTGAGACTCGTTACCAGGACCATGGTCAGACTGACTCCATCGACCGCGAGCTGATAGTTCATGCCGAGTGTCGGAATCCATGAAAGCCGAATCAAAGTGGTGTAGTGGGCCGGATCGGCTGCGGGTTTGAAAAAAGCAAGCAAACTAACGATCAAATCCGCAGCAGTCGCAGATAACGCAATCCATCGGGCAAACCGCGCCGGCGCGGCAATGACCAGGATGGCCGCGCCAAACGTGACGTAAATTGTCCAGGCGATCATTGAACGCAGAATGATTCAGGAGAGCAGCTGGGCCACGTTGGCGACCGTGCTGTTGAAAACGTTAAACATGAATTGCGGAGCAACGCCGATGGCAAACATCAGAAGCGTGACCGGAATGATCACCAATTTCTCGCGTCGGTAGAGATCCGGCAGCGAAGCAGAATTCGGCGTCAACGGCCCACTGAATAGTGCCTGCATCGCCCGGAGAAATGCGATCGCTGTGAAAAGCAATCCGAGCACGGCTACGGCGGTGAAAGGCGCAGCAGTGGCGAACGAGCCTTTGAAAATCAAAAATTCGCCGATAAATCCATTCAAACCCGGAAGTCCAAGCGATGAAAACATTGCCACGCTCATCCAGCCACAGAACAGAGGCGCTCGTTGCATGAGACCGCCGAAGTCATTGATCCCGCGTGCGCCGCGTCGCTCTTCCAGCAGACCCACCCAGTAAAACAACGCGGCCGCCGTTATGCCGTGGTTGAAGATCTGGATAAAAACGCCGGCCAAGGCGGCGTGACTTTCCGGCGCGGCTGGAGCTACTGCCGGCGATGTGATCGCGAAAAGCCCGAGGAGACAATAACCGAGATGGTTAATCGACAGGTAAGCCATCATCCGTTTCAGGTCCGTCTGGGCCCAGGCCGCGAGCGAAGCGAACACGATTGAGCATACCGCGAGTCCAAGTAACCAGGGCCCGGCCGCTTTGATCTCGCCAGGGAAAAGCGGAACCAGCAGTCGAATGAATCCGTACACACCCATCTTCGAGAGCACGCCGGTTAGCATCATCGAGACGCCGGTTGGCGCGGTCTCGTAAGCGTCCGGCAACCAGGTGTGAAACGGAAACAGTGGCACCTTGACCGCAAGCCCGAGCAGGATTCCAGCAAAGGCGAACCAACGGGCATTCCCGGCTAATAAGCCGCCTCGGGCCATCCCGGTTAGGGCGGCGAAATCAAATGTGCCGCGCACCAGATAGATACCGAGAAATGCCAGCAGCATGGCCACACTGCCGAGAAAAGTGTAAACGAAGAATTTGGTGGCAGCGTGGTCCCGGTTCTTTCCTCCCCAAATCTTAATGAGAAGAAACGAGGGGATCAGACTCATCTCGTAGAATAGAAAAAACAGAACAAAGTTCTGCGCAGTAAACGTCCCGTAGAGCGCAGACTGAGTGAACAACATCAGTGCACACAAGCCGCGGTCCGGTTTGCCAGATAACAACGCAAACGGGATTATCAATGAGGTGAGAAGAACGAGGAGCAGGCTCAGTCCGTCTATTCCGAGGAGATACTCAGCGCCGATGGCCGGGATCCATTCGTGTCTCTCAAGCAGTTGCATTCCGCCACTGTGCAGGTCGAATCGTTGCCACAGCAGGAGGGCATAAAGCGCACTCACCGCGTTGACGATTAGCGCGGCAATGCGCGGATTGCGAAATCGTGCAGCGGACAGGACGATCGCCCCAACCAGTGGAATCAAAATCAGCAGCGTGATCATGCCAGCCAGACGTAAATAACGAGCAGAGCGACCATCCCGACAGCGAGTGCCCCCAGATAGCTTTGGATCTGACCGGAGTGGCGCCGGGACATGAGACTGGCCAAACCGCGGGCACCAAGAACACCTTCGTCGATGCCTGCGTTAATACCGCGTTCATCCATTTGCCGGCTAACGAGTCCCATGAGCTGACCCAGACGGCCGACCAGTTGAACCAATCCATCCCAGACGTGGCGATCCATCCAGTAGCTGAGTCTTGAGGCTGCCTTCGCTGGCGCGATCACAGTCCAATCGTAGAACTCATCCAGCCACATTCGATTGGCCAGGAACGAGAACAGCGCCGGTTGTGAGCGTTGCAGCGGATCGACGTCAGCAGCGCCACGATAAATCAGAATTCCAGCGCCGATTCCGCCCGTGACCAACGCCAGCGAAACGAGGATCAGAGGGTGGAACAATTCCGATATATCCCAGCGTGGTGTCTTACCCGCGAGGTAATCGTTGAGCCAGGGCCAGGCCGGGGTCAGGATTGCACTCAATCCGATTGTGCACAGTGCCAGCACAATCAGCGGGACCGTCATACTGGCGGAGTTTTCATGGACATGTTCCGAAGCGCCGCCTCGTTTGCCGAAGAAGACGTAGATTACCTGCCGGGTCATGTAGAACGCAGTAAGAACCACGCCGAGCAACATCAGATAATGTGGAACGCTCGATTCCGGCCAACGCGCCGTGGCATCGAGGATTGCTTCTTTAGTCCACGCTCCGGAAAACAGCAGTGGAACGCCGGTGAGACTTAACATGCCGACGCTATAGGTTAGAAAAGTAATCGGCATCGCTCGCCGTAGTCCACGCATCTTGCGGATATCCTGTTCGTGATGACACGCGTGAATCAGAGAACCGGCGCCGAGAAAGAGCAGGGCCTTGAAAAACCCGTGCGCCAGCAGGTGTATCATCCCTGCGACGACACCTCCTACGCCTAACGAAACCATCATCAGCCCAAGCTGCGATACGGTGGAATAGGCGAGAATACGTTTGATATCGAATTGAGCGATAGCGATGAGCGCAGCCATCAGCGCGGTGATGACCCCGACCCAAACGACGGCGGTCAAGGCTGGCGTTACGCCCGATACCGCATGGTGCGAGAACAGCGGATACATCCGGGCGACCAGAAACACGCCGGCGGCAACCATCGTGGCGGCGTGAATCAACGCGCTTACCGGGGTCGGGCCTTCCATCGCGTCCGGGAGCCAGACGTGAAGCGGAAACTGACCTGACTTGCCGATGGCGCCGCAAAAAATCAGAAGCGCGATTGACGTCGCAGCGGTGCCAAGCGTCACCAGTGTGGTTTTATCCAGACAGCCGTTGCCGTCATCATAGAGAAGCAGGCTGCCACTGCTGCCGTAGAGCCACAGGATCCCCAGGAAAAATGCGAGATCGCCAATACGCGTGGTGATGAACGCCTTTTTCGCGGCAGCAGCAGCGCTTGGTCGTTCGATCCAAAACCCAATGAGTAGATAGGAAGCCAGCCCGACGAGTTCCCAGCAAATGAAGAGAAGTAGAAGGCTGTTGGAGATGACGACGCCAAGCATCGCGGCCGAGAAAAATGACAAGTAGGCGAAGAACCGCGAGAAATTGCGGTCTTCCGCCATGTAGCCGGTGGAAAAAACGAATATCCACAATCCAACGAACGTGATCATCACCAGCATGCTTGCGGTGAGTGGATCCAGCAGCCAGCCTAACCGGAGCGGCTGGTCCCCGAAAGTCAGCCACGTGAAATTGTGAAACGCGCGGAATCCTGCCGCCTGCCGCGTCGTGATTAAGGCTGCGACCGAAAGCACGAGTGCGGCAAGCTGGCCGATGATGGCCAACATCGCTGCCGGCCGCCGACGTTTGCGGGTAAGGCCCAGGATCAGCAATGAGACCAGCAGCGGCACTACCGGAATTATCCAGAGATAATTTGCGATCCAGCTAGTCATTGGTTCTGGCGTCCCGGATCAGCCCTTCAGTTGATTGAGCCGATCGACATCCGTCGTGCGGTAGTGGCGGTAGATTGCAATGACCAGCGCGAGTCCCACCGCAGCCTCAGCCGCGGCAATGGCGATCGCGAAAATCGCGAACATAATTCCGCTCGGATCCCGCGGCTCCGGGCTAAAGCGCCAGAAGGCGACGAAATTCAGATTAGCCGCCGCCAGCATGATCTCGATGCCGATCAAGATAAAAATCGCATGACGCCTGCTGAGTGCCGCAAGCAATCCAATTGAGAAAAGGATGGACGACACAGTGAGGATGAGTTGCAGCGTTAACGACATGGGTGGGGAGGTTGAAAGGTTAGAGGGGTCAAACCGTCACAACGGCAGATAGACGACAGAACCATCTGGTTCCTTTGCAGCGATTGAGCGGGCTTAATCATTTTTGCGTTGTATCGCCCGTTACCAGCACGAGTGCTCCGATCAATGCCGCAGTTAAGACGAGGCCAACGCATTGAAGAGGCCAGACGTAATCCGTCATCAGCGCTTCGCCGATCTGTTTTACGGTGATCGTCGTGAACGGAGGAGGCGTCACCGCTACTTCCGGTGTTCGAAACACCGCCCACAGCAATCCGGCTAATACTGCCGCCGCAACGAATACTCCGGTCCAGTTGAATCGCCCAGCGGGTGTTACTTCCCGCCGGGTCAGCAAAATCGTAAAGACGATCAGAACAGCGACCGCGCCGACGTACACAAAAACCTGGACCAAGCCGACGAATTCGGCGCCGAGTAGAAAGTATAATGCCGCCAGGCCGCCGAATGCCACCACCAGACAGAGCGCGGCATGAACCAGTTTCGGCATCAATGCCGCGGCCAATCCCGCCGCGATAGTCAGGACTCCGATGGCGAGGAATGCGATTGCGATCATTCGGCGAACCGGTAGGTCCGTTGGCCAAATTTCTTTTTGGTTTCGAGCAGCCGTGAGAGGAGCAGGTAGACAGCGGCAATCACCGCCAGCGATGCAATCCAGCCGCGGAGGCCGTGGCCCGCATAATGCCAGACCGCCGCAGCCACAATGCAGGTGAACGACATCGGTAACATAAATTTCCAGGCGAAGTTCATGACCTGATCAACTCGCGTCCGCGGCAGCGTCCCGCGTAACCAAATGAAGACAAAGATCAGGAACCCAAGTTTGGCGAAAAACCAGATGTACGAAGGAATGATTGCGAGGAAGGCAAACGGAGCCTGCCAGCCTCCGAGGAACAATGTCACC
Organism: Chthoniobacterales bacterium; assembly: GCA_045809745.1. Classification (GTDB taxonomy): domain Bacteria; phylum Verrucomicrobiota; class Verrucomicrobiia; order Chthoniobacterales; family UBA10450; genus DATFCK01. The sequence continues at coordinate 21,734 of JBJMXE010000070.1, forward strand.
GCCAGTCCGCTCACAGCGAACATTCCAAAATATTCGGCCAGGAAAAAGTTGGCGTATTTGAACCCGGAATATTCGGTCATGTGACCTGCCACAATCTCCGACTCGCCTTCGGGCACATCGAAAGGCGTGCGGTTGGATTCAACCAGGCTTGATATGAAAAACAGGATAAAGGCGGCGGCCCCCCACGGTTTAGTGACGAACCAGTGAGGCACAACGCCGAAACTATAACCGCCCTGTGCGGCTACTATGGCATCCGGAGTTAACGAACCGACCACCATCACCACCGGCAGCGTAGTGATTACCAGCGGCAGCTCGTAACTCACCATCTGGGCGATGGCGCGCATCGCGCCAAGCATCGAGAACTTATTGTTGCTGCCCCAGCCGGCCATGAACACGCCAAGCTCCGTGGTCGAGCCGGCAGCGAAGAAGAACAGGATTCCACCGTCGATACTGAACGGAGTCATGTTACGACCGTAGGGAATGACTCCCAACGTGAGAATAGCTGCCGCGGCGATGAAGATGGGCGCGATAAAATGAATTAATTTGTCGGCTCGCGCCGGGACGATGTCTTCTTTAATCAGGAGTTTGATTCCATCGGCGGCGGGTTGCAGCAGTCCGAACGGCCCGACCCGATTGGGGCCGTAGCGGTTTTGCATGCGGGCGAGGATTTTCCGTTCGAGCACCGAGATCAGCGCAAACAGCGTCATGAAGACCACCATGACACCGACAATATTGATCAGCACGGACACGAGCTGAACGATCAGATCCGGCGCACCGGTATGGCTTAGCCGGGTGAGCAGCTGTTGCTTGAAATTGACGAAAATTTGATCGACGAAGCCGCCCGCCATGCCGGTGGAAGAAAAGCGGTGGCGGATTGTTTTAGCAAGGATGATTTCAGGGGCGAACTGAGCCGCCAGAATGGATTGGAGGAGGGTGGGAACCCGCCGCTTCCTCGACTATCGCGAACCTCGACGGCTGCTCAATCTGCCAATCCCGATTAGGGTGTGAGGCTCAGGTACATGAAGAAGCGGGTGCTCATAATTTCCACCAGTGCCGGAACGGGGCATGTTGCGGCCGGTTCTGCGCTGGAGAAGGCGTTCCGCGCTGATTCACGTGTCGGAGAGGTCCGGCACGAGGATGCCCTCGATTTTACGAACAAGCTGTTTCGGGATTTCTACTCGAAGCTCTACCAGACCTTGATTCACGCGGCGCCGGCTGTGCTTGGTTGGTTCTACAAGAATAGCGACGAACCTTGGAAAACAGATGCGGTTAGGCTGCGCTTAGACCGGCTGAATACCGGGCCGTTAATTCAATTTATTCGCGATTACAATCCCGACATTACGGTTTGCACGCATTTCATGCCGGCAGGGATCATTTCGCATCTGATTCGAAACCAGAAACTGGATGCACACTTGTCAATCGTCGTCACCGATTTCGCATTTCACGCAATGTGGTTGTCGCGCGCTTTTCATCGGTACTTCGTCGCACTCGAAGAAACGAAGGCCCATTTGGAAGCCCTTGGATTGCCTGAAGAGCACATCACGGTGTCGGGCATCCCGATAGATCCGAGTTTCGGGAAAGCTCTGGATCTGGCCGCAGTTCGTCGACGTTACAATCTTGATCCGGATCGGAAAACCTTGCTGGTATCAGGTGGCGCGCTCGGGGTCGGGCCGACGGAAGAAGTGGTCACCCGGCTCGGCCAGGTAGAGGAGAAAGTTCAAACGATTGTGGTCTGCGGGAGAAGCGGCGAACTGCGGTCGAAAGTGCAGCGACTGGTTCGGCGGAAACCAAATTTCAAAGTGATCGGTTTTACCGATCGGATGGCGGAACTCATGCAGGTTGCGGATGTCTTCATTGGCAAGCCGGGAGGGCTGACCACCTCGGAAGCGCTCGCGTGCGCGTTGCCAATGGTCATTGTCTCACCGATCCCGGGCCAGGAAGAGCGAAACAGCGATTTCCTGTTGGAGACCGGCGTAGCCATCAAATGCAACGACCTGGTGTTATTGCCGTACAAGCTCAATGGATTGCTGCGAGACCGCCAGCGACTGAGGTCCATGCGCTCGGCTGCCAAATCGTTAAGCCGGCCGGATGCCGCAAAGACCGTGGTCAGCACTCTGTTGCATGATCAAGGCGCACCGCCGGTGCGGTTAAACGCCCGGAAGCGGCAGAAGATCGCGGAGGCTGCTGCGGGTGTTTCGCAATGAATGATGCATTACCGGCATCGCGCTGCTTGCAACGCCGATCAACGGAGGGACGAGCTTGTTCGTCCCACTTTCTCGTCGCGCTGGGCTGGATTAGTGGGACGAGACAAGCTCGTCCCTCCGGAAAGGTCAGCACCGTTTCGCGGCAATGACAGACCAACAACCTATTCCCGCTTTCATGTGGGGCGTGGCCACATCGGCTTATCAATGCGAAGGGGGTTACAACGGAGCAGGGGAGCCGCAGACCAATTGGGCTTGGGCCGAGCGGGCCGGTGATGTCGCTCGCAGCGGCAAAGCGGCGGAGTTCTGGACTCGTTACGAGGAAGACTTCGACCGGGCACAGAATCTCGGCCTGAAGGCATTCCGGTTAGGCATCGAATGGAGTCGGGTTCAGCCATCCACTGAGCTGGAACAGTTCACAGAACCTCCGCCATTCGACCTGGCCGCCCTCGATCACTACGCTGATATCATCGAAGCAGCAGTTCGCCGGGGGCTCGAGCCGATTGTTACCCTCCATCATTTTGTGCATCCGGGGTGGCTCGGCCGAGATCCCTGGCTTTCGAGAGGGTCGCCGGATTTATTTCGCGAGTTTGTGGTTACAACCCTGGATCACATTAACAAGCGGCTGGTGAAGCCTGGTCGCGCTCGTCCCATTCGGTTCTTCATCACCATCAACGAGCCCAACATGCTGGTCCTGAATACCTATGCCGGTAACCAGTTTCCGTCTGGCACGGGCAGGGGACTTAAACAGGTGTGGCAGGCTTACAGCCAATTATTCCGAGCGCATGTGATCGCTTACAACGCGATCCACGATCTCTACGAAGAACGCGGCTGGGATCGGCCACTCATCACTACGAACAACTATTGCAGCGATCTGTATTGGTCGGACAAGTTGTGGCTCGATCTTCTCTCGGTTCGAAGGCGGAACGTCGCTCGCGAGGACGTTCAGGCTTACGTCTGCGCCGAAGCCGCCAGATTCCGGAAGGCATTCGCGGCCGCAGCGTTGCCGCTGCGCCGGGATCTGCCGTATCACATCGGCAACCTGGTTAAGCGGATCAGTGAGTGGTTTGGCAGCCGGTTCTTCGATGTCTCCAAGATCGAGTCGTTGCTTGACACCATTTATGAATCGAAACGCCAAACGCTGTTCGATTATGTTGGCTTGGATTACTATGATCCGTTTGCGGCGCATGTGTTTCGTCTCCCCGTTTGGTGGGATCACGAGTTCAAAAACAAATCAGTGACGGCGTGGCTCATGAATTCGGTCACCAGCAAATGGTGGGATTGGCGAGTGCTGCCTCACGGCATGCATTTTTTTTGCGAGCTGTATCATCGCGCTTACCGGATGCCGTTACTCATTGCCGAGAACGGCATGGCGATCCGGCGGCGACGCGGTGAACCCGGGAAGCGCCGGCGCGATCGCATGGCGCGCAGTGAATTTCTGCGGCTCCACGTCGATGAGGTAAACCGGATTCGGGAACAAGGTTTGCCGCTGATCGGTTATTTGCACTGGTCGCTATTCGACAATTACGAATGGGGAACCTACACGCCAAGATTCGGTTTGTTCCGGATCGATTTCGAACGGAACACGGATCGAATGGCGATCGACGAAGACGGCGACCAACCGTCGCGAACCTACGCAGACCTGATCGCGGAATCGAAATTGTAGAGGTGCTCGCCGCGGCGAGCACCTGATTTGGTCTCGGCGGTTGACGCAACCACTGCTGCACGGGCCGGGCCGCGTGTTTTTTACGACGGAGACATTAGTGGGACGAGACAAGCTCGTCCCTCCGCTTATTGATCGTGTTCTTCCCCGCCGTAACCTGATCCAATGCCCGAACTGGCGGAGGTTGAGTGGTATCGAAAACAATGGGACCCCGGGATTGGTGACGCTGTGGTCGAGATCAAACTTCATTCCGGCAAATACGTTTTGCGCGGGCTCGACGAGAAAGCGTTGCGGCGCGGTATTGTGGGCAGAACGTTGCTCGGTTC
>JBJMXE010000071.1:0-8494 GCA_045809745.1 Chthoniobacterales bacterium
ACCCGCAGTCCCTGGTCGCGCACATGCCCGAGACGCGCTGCCGCCTCCAAATTGTTTTGCGGCCTTCCCGCCGCAACATCTTCGGCAGTGTAGAAACAGGCGAAATGCTTGCCAATAATGTCTTTGGCACTGAATCCCTTGATCCGTTCGGCGCCGGCGTTCCAGGAGAGCACTCGCCCGGTTGGGTCGATCAGATAGATTGCATATTCGTCCACCCGATCGATCAAAAGACGAAATTGTTCCTCACTCGCTCGCAAACGTTCCTCGGCCTCACGACGTTCGCTCAGGTCTCGGGTTACCTTCGCGAAGCCGGTTAGGCGCCCCTGGCGATCATACACGGCAGTGATAACGACTAACGCCCAAAACCGGGTCCCGTCCTTCCTCAGCCTCCAGCCTTCATCTTCGACTCGGCCGTCAGCGAGGGCATCCCTCAATTCTCTTTCCGGTTTACCGGCAGCAATATCGGTCGCTGGATAAAATTTCGAGAAATGCTGACCGATGATTTCGTCGGCTTTATACAGCTTCAACCGCTCGGCGCCGGGATTCCATGTGGCAATGCGACCGTCAACATCCAGCATGAAAATGGCATAATCTCGTACGCTCTCCACGAGCAGGGAGAACCGCTCCTCCGACTCTCGATGATTTTGTTGACCCGTTGATTCAGCCATTGATGGAGATCAGACGCAAAGCGCGAACCGTCTATTCTTGCCTGTTTTTATCCTCCAGTCCAGAAGCAGCAGCAAGATAACCCGTCGATGGGAATGCGCGGCAGCGGCCGAATGTATCGATCACCGAGATTATTTCTCGGCCAGAAGAGCTTCGCATGCCGTGGCGCAGCGGCGACATGCTTCGGCACAAACGCGGCAGTGTTCCATCTTCTCACCGTGCTTCTCGCACGTGGCGCCGCAGGTGTTGCAGGCCTGGACGCAGGCCCTCAACTGAGCTCCCGCCAGCTTGAAATCGGTGCGGGTGAACCGGGATATGATTCGCGCCGTCGCCAGGCAAACGTCGGAGCAATCATTGCAATCGCGAATGCATCCCACCAGCTGGTCGACGTTCTTCTCGCCCAGGCAAGCGTCCGCGCAGGCGTTGCACGCTTCAGCGCAGGCATAACAGGCGGTGATACATTCGATATTGACGGCATGATCCGAGGATGGATTCACCGGGTGCGTTTCAAACATTTGCCTGATGTAGCTCATCGCTGTCGCATGTGGGCATTTAAGAATCGGGAACCGGGCGGCCGTTGCGTGCACCAAGCGGCGGGAGGTGAGATCCGAATTGCGTCAGGCAATCCCTTTTGGGCGGCTAGCCTGTAAGGCTTTAGCATCGAGCCCGGAGTTCGCGATCGACCTTGCACATTCAGGTGGAACGCGATCTCCGAGCGCGTCGCTACCCCAATCGCCGGCAGCCGTAATCGTGCAGCTAACGCCGCACCTGGTTAACACCGGGTTCTGAGGTCTCGATCGGCCTTGCGCCATTCCGAACGAACGTTTCAGGACTACCCATCCACTCTTTCCGCGGCATGCGTTCGGAAAATGGAGGGATAGATATGAAAGTGATACCAAGATTCTACCATGGCGTAATCGATTACATGAGCGGTTTACTGCTCTTGATCGCGCCTAACGTCTTCGGCTTTGCCAACATTGGAGGCGCTGCGGTTTGGATGCCGCGCATTATCGGGTTGTTGATTCTGTTGCAGGCAATGTCGACCGATTACGAACTCGGGTTGATGAAGATGATTCCGATTTCGATGCATTTAATGGCCGACTATGTGGTCAGCATTTTCATGCTGCTGTCGCCATTCCTGTTCGGATTCTATGACGATTCACGGGCGGCAACGATACTGATGATCGCGATGGGCGTGATCGGTCTTGCTGCGGCCTATATGACCCAGCCGCGCGGCAGGCCAAGGGAAGTGATGGCGTAGGGGATCAGCGCACCGGCGGTGGGTTTCAGGTTAAGCGACGATTCGATCGCCCGAGGTAGAAAATCATCGCTCCACCGACCGGTAAGCCAATCAGGGACCGGTAATCACCTCGTCCTAACGCATTGAACAGGTCACCGGCGATATTTACGGACAGGATTGTCATGGCCATGAGAACACCCCATCGACGGCCGCGCCACAGGCCCACCGCGCACATTCCGCAGGCGACGCCGACCACAGTCATCAGCAACTTCGACAGCCAGCCTAACGATCCAAAAGCTCGGCGCGCTTCAGGGTTCAGTCGCCACAACTGATCCAGTTCCGTGCCGGGGAACGTCAGCAGAAACAGGGTGAGACCGCACATGAGCGCGCCAAACACAAAAAACCCGGCGAGTAATGGATGTCGGTTAGACACAGTGGCAGAATCAGAGCCGATCCCGGGAAATCATTTCACACCGCTTCAAGGTGGAACGCGATCTGATTCGCTCGGTCCGGTTTCGCTCAGTATCGGCAGCGGGCGCTGCAGGCTTTAACATCGAACCCGCAGGTCTTTTGCACCTTGCGCGTTCAGGTGGAACGCGAGCTCCGCACGTTGATACACTCAAGCGCCGCAGGCGCTCATAAACAGCAGCGAACGCTGTTTCTACCCGCGAACTGTTCGGGTTTGAGCTTCGGCCGATTGGATCACGCCATTTGGCACACGGCGCAGACCACTAACGAGCCTGATTTTGGCCAGGCTCCAGATGATCCATTTGGTGGGATCCCAATTCCAAGGCTTCACACCATTGCGATAATCGTGCTGAAACTCGTGGTGATAATTGTGATAGCCCTCGCCAAATGTCAGCACCGCCAGGACGGCGGAATCACGCGCGCTACATCTGGTTGAGTAGGGTTGTCGCCCGATGGTATGACAGGCAGAGTTGATAAAAAAAGTGCAGTGTTGAATGACCACGACCTTGGCGATGCCGCCAATCAGGAAACCGCCCAATGCGCCGATCCAGCCATCCCACAGCGCGCCTAACAGAGTCGGCAAAACCAGGCTGGTGAGCACGGCAAGAAGATGCACATGCTTATGTTGCCACATCACCAGCCGATCTTTCTTAAGGTCGTTCACATTATCGAACGGCGGCTGGGGCAGAAGTTTGAAAAGCAACCAGCCGATGTGAGCGTGAAAAAATCCCTTCGTGATATCGTAGGGATCTTCTTCGTGATCGACGTGTTTGTGATGCCGGCGGTGCTCGCTGGCCCACATCAGGGCGGAGTTTTCAAATGCAGCCGAACCGAAGATCAACACCATGAGACGGATGGGGAGCCTGGCGCGGAACGCCAGATGTGAGAATAACCGGTGATACCCGAGGGTGATGCTGAACCCCGTGACCAACAGGGAAACGGCGGCAACGGCGAAATGAAACCAATCGAAGCCGAAATACCAGAGGTAGAGCGGCACCGCAGTTAGACTGAGAGCAAAAGTGCCGATCAGGAACGAGCTGGTAATCCAGTTGACCCGTTCGAACGGAAAACGGAAACGCATCTTCGTGAAAAGACGATCTGCTTGTTCTGATTAGCGCAACGGCCGGCCGAGGACAACGTCCTTCTTGGCCCAGCTGTGCACCGAGCCGCAGTGAGAACAGCTCACCTTTTGGTTTTTCACCTTGGCGTCGGCCCAAAGCTTTTCCTCGATGGTCTGGCCAGTATCGGTCAGGCGGGAAGTAGTGGGGCAACGCACCAGCAGACTTTTCACACCTGCACCACGCTTGGGCTTAACCGGCTTGGGCGGATCGAAATAAAATCTCACTGGTTCAGAGGCGGTAAACGATTCGGGCTTTGCTGACATCGTAAGGGGACATTTCCATCCGAACGCGATCGCCAATGGTTAGGCGGATAAAACGTTTCCGCATTTTCCCGGAGATATGCGCGAGGACGGAGTGTTGGTTGGCGAGGGCCACGCGGAACATTGTTCCCGGCAGCACACTCGTAATTGTTCCTTCTACTGCTATCGATTTTTCCAAATTCATAGACTTGCGAACAGCGCGGCCCCGATTTCAGGGCCGGCTGCGCAATCAATTCCGGATCTACCGGCGATTGCCCGCAAACGAGCGATTTCCGCCTCCGCCGCCGTAAGGACGCGGACGTTCTTCACGTGGACGCGCTTCGTTAACGGTTAGGTTCCGGCCATTCAAATCTTTCCCATTAATGGCGGCCATAGCAGCGGCGGCCTGGGTGTTATCGTTCATGGTGACGAAAGCAAAGCCACGCGACTTGCCCGTCATACGGTCCATCATCAGCTTTACTTCGCTGACTGCGCCGTGTTGTTCGAAAAGATCCTGCAGATCGTTTTCAGTGGTCTCAAAGGAGAGATTTCCTACGTACAATTTCATTGTGATTTGTTGGATTTTGGCTGCGAGCTACAAAGCTGTTCCCGGGGATCGGGTTTCAAATCACCACTGAGGAAAGCCTCACCTGACGATCTACCAAGCAACGAGACAAAACAGAGTTTTCCAATAAGGCACAGAGTATCGTCTAGTTTAGGCTAAACACAACAACCAATTGCCCTGCACCGACTTGCCTGGCGGAGCGGTCACCGCCGCCCTGTCCCGCCAACAGGTCTTTAAAACCGTCTCTATATATAGTGATGCGTCTCCTTCCGATTCCTGCGTTGTCTCGCCATGTATGATCCAGAAGCATTCTCAGTTCCACTCAAAGGCAGGATCCTTAGCCCGACTCGGAGTGGAGATTAGAATGGCATCACAACCAGGGAACGGAAGGCAGAGACCGGGACAATTGGTCTAACCGGCTTATAATTTCATCAAAATACTGCGGATGGTCGCGGCATTATTTTCAGCGTCGCGAGCTCGGTCCTCCAAAAGCTTCCGGCTAAAGGATTCCTTGTCCGTTTTGGCACGCTCGGCCATTCGCCGGGCCAGTGTCGCGCTTTCCTCCAGTGTCTTGAGCGCGATCCAAAGCGCTTTCTCTACCGCCTCCGCTTGATCCAGCGAAAGGACTTCCGCCGTCGTCGCATGTCCGGCATGGCAACGGTATCGCAGCATCTTGTCGTTATTCACCTCCCACAGGACGCCATGACAGTCCGGGCAGGTCAGCGGAGAACGGCTGCCTAGCTCATCCACTACCTCGGTGTGCAGACATTCCATCGCCGCGATTCTCGACTCGGTTTTTACTGAATCCGGCACGGCCAGATCACTTCCCTCTCTTTCCACCGGAGTACCCACGAGCCGGACCAAGAGCTGCGGCATTTCCGCCAGGGGCGCGCAATGGTCCACCTCGGCCTGATCCAAGGCGCTGCGTGGCATGTCCGGCACCTGGGCATCGTCGGGATCCTGCACGACAGTAGCCCCGCCACCTTGTTTCACGGCGATCAGTCCAGACGTGCCGTCGTTCAGGTACCCGGTCAAAATCACGCCGATCACGCGCGGCCCGTAGTTCACCGCCGCGGACCGAAACATCGGATCGATCGCGGGGCGATGACCGTTCTCCTTCGGGCCCCGGACGACCTGCATTCTGTCGCCCTCCATGAGGAGGTGATGATCAGGTGGAGCGAGATAAATCCTGCCGCGCTGAATCGTGTCTCCGTTTTCGGCATACCGAACGTCCATGTCTCCCGCCCGTTTTAAGATCCGGGCCATGAGGGCGCCGCTCCAAGCGTAAGTATGCAACGCCACAAAAATCGACGCATTCAGGTCCTGCGGCAGGTGCGCCACTAGCCGCTGCAGTGCGTCTACGCCGCCGGCCGAAGCGCCGATCACCACGATGTCTCGGTTCATCCATGTATCATTCGCGGCCGGAGTAGCGCGTGCTCGTTGAGGACATCCGGGACACGGTGCCAATTACGTTTCCCGTATAATATTGCGCCCCGTCCAGCCGGGGACGATACTTACTAGGATGCCTACCGAAGCGGAGAAGCAGCTGGACCCGGCTGCGACGGACGATACGACCGACAACGCCCGAAACGGCGCGCGCAAGCGCCGAGATCCGAGCGAGCCGGCAGCTGTCGTGGGGTTAGGCGCCTCCGCGGGGGGTGTAGGAGTCTTGCAGCAGTTCTTTGGCGACATGCCGGCTGACAGCGGATTGGCCTTCGTCGTTATCATGCATCTTTCGCCGGAGCACGAGAGCAACCTGCCGGCAATCATTCAACAGAAAACTTCCATGCCGGTGTTGGCGGTCACCGAAGCGGTCAAGGTAAAGCCGAATCACATTTATGTGATTCCCCCTAACAAGCAGTTAACGTTTACGGACAGCACCCTGCGTTTAGTTGAGGCGCAACACGAGATGGGACGGCGGGTGACCATTGATCTCTTCTTCCGCACCCTCGCGCAATCTTACGGCCAGCGCGCCGTTTGCATCATTCTATCCGGGTCGGATTCGGACGGAGTCATCGGACTGAAACACGTTCGGGCCCATGGCGGTGTCACCATCGCGCAGGATCCTAACGAAGCGGAGCACGATAGCATGCCGGTGACGGCGATCAGCACCGGAATGGTGGACTGGGTGCTCCCGGTGGCCCAAATGCCGGAGAAGTTAATGGAGTTCGTGCGCAACGAAAACGCGATGCGCCTGCCGCCGGAAATCATCGATGCGCTCACTCCCGACACGAAGGAAAAAGAAGCGCCGGGGGGCGAGACGGTGTCAGACGAAACGCGAGACGCTAGCGACGAGCAGGCGCTGGTGGACGTACTGGCGCATTTGCGGGCGCAGACCGCGCACGATTTCGCGCACTACAAACGGGCCACTGTGCTCCGCCGGATTGCACGCCGCATGCAGGTCAATTCGATTGAATCGGTTCCCCGCTACCTTGTATTTGTTCGTAAACATCCTGCGGAGGCGCAGGCGCTGCTCCAGGATTTGCTGATTGGGGTAACTCACTTTTTCCGGGACCGCGACGCCTTCGCCGCGCTCGAGGCGCACATTCCCCAGCTGTTCGCCGGCAAACGCCGCGACGAACACGTCCGGGTCTGGGTAGCAGGCTGTGCCACAGGAGAAGAGGCTTACTCGATCGCCATGCTGCTGTGCGAACACGCCGAGCGCGTGGAAAACGCGCCGAAAATTCAGGTATTCGCCTCTGACATCGACCAGCTGGCAATCCACGAGGCGCGTGATGCGCTTTATCCGGCGACAATCGAGGCTGACATATCCATTGAACGATTACGGCAGTTCTTTGTGAAGGACCACGGCCATTACCGCGTGCGCAAAGAACTGCGCGAGCTTGTGCTGTTCGCCGCGCACGACGTTCTAAAGGATGCGCCGTTCTCACGGGTCGACCTGGTTTCCTGCCGCAACCTGTTGATTTACCTCAATGAGAAAGCGCAGGAACAGATGTTCGACATCTTCCATTTCGCGCTGCGCGCCGGGGGGATGCTTTTCATTGGCGGTGCCGAAGGGGGCCAAGCCGCGACATCGCTGTTCTCACCGTTGGACGGAAAGCATCGGCTGTATGTGCGGCGATCAGTGCCCAGACCGATCTGGAAAGTCCCGACGCTGCCACTGCGCACACCCGATTTGAATAAACGGATCCCAGGCGAACCGCGGCCGCGCAGGCTGCTTTCGCTTAGCGCTGCCAAGGCCGAGAGTGCCGCAGTCCAGGAGACGCACAGCTCGAGGTTTGATCGGCAGGAACGTCGCGCGGTATTGTTTGGCGAACTGCACCTGCGGCTGCTGGAGGAATATGGTCCGCCATCAGCCGTGGTTAACGAGGCACACGATCTCGTCCACCTTTCCGAGAAAGCCGGTCGTTATCTCCAATTCGTAGCCGGAGAGCCTTCGGCAAATATCGTCGCGATTGTTAGGCCAGAGTTGCGCGGCGAGTTACGGACGGCGCTATTCCGGGCCGGTCAAACTGGCGAAATAACCAAAGCATCCCCGACCAGAGTCGATATCGACGGTCAGCACGAGGCGGTGGAACTCGAAATCAGGCCGATGAGGGCAAAGGATGTCGCTCATGGATACTTCCTGATCTTGTTCGAGAAGGTTGACCCCGCGGGCGCACACCAGCCGCCACCGACGGACCATGGCCCGGGCACGTCGATTACGACGGAGCTCGAGAATGAGATTCAGTTCCTGAAGCAGCAGCTCAATTCCACGGTTGAGCAGTACGAAGCCACCTCTGAAGAATTGAAGGCTTCGAACGAAGAACTTCAGGCGATGAACGAGGAGATGCGTTCTGCGACTGAAGAGCTGGAGACGAGCAAGGAAGAACTGCAATCGGTCAACGAGGAGCTGATCACAGTTAACAATGAGCTGAAGAGCAGCGTCGAAGATCTCAGCCGCTCGAACACCGACCTGAGCAACCTGATGGCCTCGACGGACATCGGGACAATCTTCCTGGACCGGCAGCTGCGAATCGCGCGATTCACGCCCAGCGCGCAGACGCTATTTAATCTGATTCCGTCCGATCTGGGGCGGCCGCTTGCCGATATCACTCATCGACTGAACTACCCCAATTTCATAGCTGACGCAGAAACGGTCCTCAGAGAACTGAAAACGCTGGAGCATGAAGTTCAGGTTGGGGAAGCCAAATGGTTCTTGAGCCGAATTGCGCCCTATCGCACCGCCGAGGAT
>JBJMXE010000072.1:0-14489 GCA_045809745.1 Chthoniobacterales bacterium
CTCGTGGTGGTACGGTTTTCAGTTCGATCAAAACTGATTTGCGGGCAGCTTCCGGGCTGAGTTCCGCCACCATTTCGGTTATGAACTGTTCGAAATCCGTAATCGTTAGGCTGACTCGGCTGCGTGAAGAGCTGGTAAAGTCCAGCACCTCCCCGATCATGCCGCTCATTCGCTCGACCTGTCTCCGAATGATCGAGTTCGCAACCGTCTTCTCGTTGCGCGTAGCAGCACCATTCGAAACCAGGTCGGCCGCGAAACCGATGTTGCTGAGCGGACTTTGAAAATCGTGCACAATGGATTGAGCAAAGCGCCCCACCAGCGCCAGGCGTTCGTGTTGAAATAGTTCCTGGAGATAGCGCTGGTCGAACTCGCGCAGGCGATGACTGAAGCCGTGCATCATCGTCACCAGCAGGTGAGGCGATCGCCCGAACGTGCGCCACACCTTGTCCCGTGAGATGCAACGAAGCGTCGTGTTTACCTTCGCGATCGCAGTCGCAGATCGGGGCTTCGAATCGATTACCGCAATCTCGCCGAAGTAGTCACCGGGCCCGAATGTCGCGAAAACGCGGCGTTCCCGGCCGCCGATCACCGCGGATATCTCTACGTTGCCGCGCTTGATGACGTACAAGATGTCACTGGATTCACCTTCTCGGAAAATGACCTGGCCCTTTCTAAATGAGCGGGTCCTCGAGTTTCGCTTCAACAGCTCGAGCTCATCGGACGGAGACGGAGCATTTCGCCTGGTGGAAACAACGGCCATGGTTCCAGATTAGCGAGCCGGCCATGCCTTTGCCAAGCCTGCATCCCGACGTCGCTCCCGCTGCACCTCGTCGGTTTGGCTCTGAGTCACCTGCGCTCCACGTGACAATGACGTCCTCTGTTTACCTGTGTGTTCTCCGGTTGAGGACCGGGTGTTAAGCTCTCGGTTAGGCGGAAACCAGAACAGGGTCGGCTTTCCGTTTATGTTCGACTTCGTTGATGTACTGCCGCGTCGCTTCCGGCAGCTCGTGCCAGATCCGCCACGCAATCAACCCCCCGGCTAACGCGAACGGCATCAGAAAAACCGGCCACCACTGCCAGCCATGATGCGTCACCAGATAGCCAACGCCTATGGACTGCACACCACTACCAAGATACACAAAGCCATCCACGATTCCGGAAGCCGTCGCCGTCGCTTTGCGGCCGCCAAAATCGGCCGAGGCTGTCCCGGACATCAACGAATGAACGCCGGTCACGGCGGCAACGATCAGTAAGGCCGCAACGCCAACCACCATCGGTAGCGAAAAAATGTACATTGCCATCACCGCTGCCATCATCAGCATGAACGCTGAAAATATCGCTGCCGGCGGCCCGCGGCGGGACTGGAAAACTTTGTCGGAGATCAGTCCGCCAGCGAAACCGCCCACGATCCCAAACATGCACAGCAGCAATCCCCAGTTCGCGAGAATTCCTTCAGCCCCCGGTTGTTTCACATCGTGTCCGAAAATTGTGTACCACTGCATGATCCCGTTACGGAGAACGCCGGCCGTGAGCTCAACGAACGCGAACATCAGAATCAACGGATTCAGGAAGACTTTCCGGAGAAGGTCAAACGTGCTGTATCGCTCGTGCATGTGACCGGAGGAAGCATCGTGCGTGTCGAGATACGCGAAGCCGGCAAGCTCGGGTGTGTCCTTGATCAGCCACAAATCCAAAATCGCCCAGGCCAGGAGGATGACGGCGGGAATGAAAAATACCGCCCACGTCGCGTCGACGTTTGACCATTCGAAATAAAAATGTCGCGCAGAAATGCCGTCATCCCGTTTTGCGCGGCCGGGGCCTTGAGCTTCGTCATGTTCACGATTGCCTGTCCCCAATCGAACGCGAAATAAACACCAAACGAAATCAATGTTCCGAAAATGGCGCCGAAAACGCCTCGTTCGCGCACATGAAACCAGTTTGCTTTCACCTTGATAATCGAAACCGCGCCGTAGCTCTGGAAATACATATTGATCGCGTAAACCACCGAAAAAATTCCAAGTAACCGCACCTGCAAGCGATTGGTCAGGACCAGCCAGGTAATTACGCCCAGAGCGACGTTGGCCAGCGAAGCTCCAATAGCTGCAATCAAAATTCCGCGTTTGCCGCCGATCTTGTCGACCAGCGGACCGTTAATCAAAAACGAGAAGGCATAGGCGATTGTGCCCGCGGCGAAAATCAGACCGAAGTCTTCGTTCGACATCAGGGAGCCCAATGAGTTCTTGGCGACAGTGAGGTTGTATCGTCCCATGTAAAGGAACGAGTAGGTCATCCCGAGAGGAAACCAGTTGATGAAACGCCGACTCAGAAACCACGACCCATGCTTCAGCGGGTTGTTATAGAAATACATCCCGACAACGAGCGCGAGGGATATGAATACGATGCTGAGCGACATGCAAAGCTCCTGTGAACGGCCTGGCTCCAATTTTTAACGGAAGGGCGCTCAGCAGCGACAAAAAAAGGCAAAGCGTCACACAATTGTAACAATCCATTGCCTCGCCTTATGAGGCTTAAGCGCCAAATCCCCAAGTGAGAGAGGCGGCGTATCTTCAGCGTCGGAGGCAATGCGTCAACAATCCTCTGTCCTCTAGGTCTCTCTCAACCTCCCCGGCCTTTGGGGAAGCGGGCGGTGGAACCGTTCAGGATCCAGAACCGGCAAAGGTTCCGAACGAGTTTACGGCGTCAAAAATGTCTTTCCGCTGTACGGATCCTTCACCTGTGTTCCCGGCGGAAATCCACGCACATCCACGTACCCACTATTCGGCGCGAACGGGCTCGTGACGAAACCCTGCTTGCCCGGAACCGGTACGCCGTAGGGAGCATCGGAGGAGTGCGGTTTTTTTGACGACAGCCCTTTCGCGGTGCGGGTGTTCCCGGCGTTGGGAGGTCCCGTTACTGCAGAATCCTGGCTAAAATCGGTAGCGCCGCTGCCACCGGCTTTCGGCGAAGATTTACTAGCGCTGGTGTGGTTCATTTTGTGGTGCCGCGTTGGTTTCTCCGGCTCACTGAGGGCATGGCGCACCTTTCGAAAGAAATTCTGGAACGGACCTGCCTGCGCTGCCGGGCCCAATGCCAGTGTCATGCACGCCACAACAAACCAGAGTCGAAAGCTCCGACGCATCCGTTCCCATATAGCGCCAATTACCCGCAAATCTAAAGAAAATGACGGGTGTGGTTTCCGATGCTTGAGCTTGAGGTTGGCGTGAAAGTGTATCGGGGGACCGAGTCTCGGTTCCAAAGCGGTGAAGATCTGTGTGAATCTGTACCAAACCAGTTTCCGTCCAGTCCGCATTCCCGCCGCTGCATGATCCCTGATCATGATCATGATCCATTCGAGTTTTCAGATTTCAGATTTCAGATTTTCGGGTTTCTCGGTTCCCCTGAATCCAAAGCCCGCTTTCGCTGCATCTCACATGTATGGACGCGTTCCTTCAGGACGTTCGTTTCGGCTGGCGTCAATTACTCAAACGGCCGATCTTCACCGCGCTCGCACTCATCTCGATGGCGCTCGGCATCGGCGCGAACACCACAATTTTCAGCTTGCTCGAGACGGTGTTGCTGCGCCCGCTCCCGGTGCACGAACCATCCCGCCTGGTAGCCGTGGATGGCACCCTGCCGAACGGAACCGATTTCACATTACAATCCTATCCGAACTACAAAGATTACCGCGACCGAAGCCAGTCGTTCGCCGGTCTGTTTGCTTACCGGTTCGTTGTATCCAGCCTGAGCCATAATGGGGTTAACGAACGCGGCTGGGGATTTATCGTGTCCGGCAACTACTTCGATGTGCTCGGCGTAAAACCGGTGCTTGGCCGTGCCTTTCTGCCGTCAGAAGATCAGACGCCTGGTTCGCATCCGGTCGTTGTGCTCAGCGATGCATGTTGGAGAAAGAGATTTGCCGCCGATCCCGCAGCAGTGGGCAGGACGCTGTTAATCAACAATCGGCCCTTCACGATCATCGGCGTCGCGCCCAAGGGTTTCGCGGGGACGGAAGTGGGGTTTGCGCCGGAGTTTTGGGCACCCACGATGATGGCCAAGGAAGTCGAGCCGGGCAGCACATGGCTGGATTCACGCGCCGAGGACAATCTGTTCGTCGTCGGAAGACTCAAACCCGCTGTTAGTCTGCCTCAGGCAAAATCGGAACTTGAAAGCATCACGTTGCAAATGGGCAAAGAGCATCCGGCGGAGAACGCTGGTCGAGGGGTTCGACTGATGCCGCCTGGGTTGTTTATACCGGACATTCGAAATTCAGTGTTCGCGCTTTCGGGGGTGCTGGGGGTGGTCGGCGCGCTCGTTCTGTTGCTGGCGTGTGTAAATCTGGCCAACCTGCTGCTCGCCCGCGCCACCGAGCGGCGGAAAGAGATCGGTATCCGATTGGCGGTCGGCGCCAGCCGCGGCCGGCTCATCCGACAGTTACTCACCGAAAGCGTGATGTTGTCCGCGGCGGGCGGTGCACTCGGCCTGCTCCTCGCCAGCTGGATAAATCATGTGGTCGCGGCGATCAAGTTGCCGACCGATATCGCGCTGGTGTTCGACCTTCGCACTGACTGGGGCGTCCTCGTCTTCACCCTCGCGCTCTCCCTGATGACCGGCATTCTGTTCTCGCTGCTGCCCGCGCTGCAATCGTCGAAGCCCGCGCTGGTGCCCGCTTTGAAAAACGAAAGTTCGATGGCGGGTTTTCGGCGGTCACGCCTTCGCAATAGTCTGGTTGTTGTGCAGGTTGCGCTATCGTTAGTGCTTCTGGTCAGCGCCGGCCTCATTATTCGAAGCTTGCAGGTCGCTCAGCGAATGCGGCCTGGATTCAATCCGCAAAACGCGATCGCGATTTCGTTCGACGTCGGCATGCAGGGCTATGACGACACCAGAGGCCGAACTTTCAACCGGCAGGTCCTTGAGCGCGCCCGATCTGTCCCTGGTGTGCGCTCGGTGGCTTTCACCAGCACTTTGCCGCTCGCTCTCGATTACAACTCAAATACGATTTATGTCGAAGGCCAACCGCTTACCAGCCGAAGTAAGCTTCCCCTTGCCATCCCCTATTCGGTGAGCCCGGGCTATTTCGACACGATGGCCATTCCGTTACGCGGCCGCGATTTTCTGGCGAGCGAAAACACGAAGGACTCCCGCGTTGCAATCGTGAATGAAACTTTCTCCCGGAAGTTTTTCCATGGAGAGGATGCAATCGGCAAGCGATTCAACTTCACCGGGCCGGACGATCCGTTCTGGCTGATCGTTGGTGTTGTGCCTGACGGAAAATACAATTCGTTAGGCGAAGATCCGAAGCCGGCGGTGTTTCGGCCGATCCGCTATTTCGACTCCTCCACCACGCTGGTGGCGCGAACCGAGGGCGATCCAAAGGCGACTCTAACGGTTCTGCGACGCGAACTGCAGCAGCTCGATCCGACACTGCCGTTGTACGACGCGAAAACCTTGACCGAGCATATGAATATTCCGCTGTTTCCGGCCAAGATTGCCGCCGGCGCCTTGGGCAGTTTCGGCGTCCTTGCGCTCATCCTCGCCGCCGTCGGCATCTATGGGGTCATGTCATACATGGTGGTGGGCCGCCGAAAAGAAATTGGCTTACGGATGGCGCTCGGCGCGCGTGCCCGCAATGTGGGCTGGCTGATTTTGCGCCAGGGAATGTTCCTGTCGCTGATGGGTGCGGTACTCGGACTCGCGCTCGCGTTTTGCGGCACCCGGATGTTAGGCAGTATTCTCTACGGGGTCACTGCATCGGATCCATTCACGTTTGCAATGGTTGCTCTGCTTCTCAGCGCCGTGGCTTTGCTCGCCTGCTGGTTGCCGGCGCAGCGCGCAATGGGCGTTGATCCGATGGTCGCGCTCCGGGACGAATAGACGCCGAGTTGGCGTAAGCACCAGCTTCCAACTTCCAAGCTCCAGAGAAGCTCCAAACGCCAATTCCAACGTTCGCGTCTGCCATTGGATGTTGGACGTTGGGCGTTTGCTTCGGTTTGGCGTTCGCCGGGTCGGTTAGGTTGGCTTGCTAACTTCAGTGACCAATTTTGTGAGATCTTCCCTGCTTTGCGGTAACCACCCGGAGTGAAACTCGTCCACTAACAACTGTTGCACCGCTGTGAACGGCATGGCTCGGGTCTCGGCGACGAACCGTTCAAATTGAATCCTGAGGCGCTCCACTTCATCGTGTGTAGCTTCCCGACGATAGGCCTTCACCGCCGCTTTTGGAGTTTCGTATTCCGAACGAAAATCCTGGTGCAAATATCCGCTGAGAAATTCAGAAAGGACGCGGAACTCATCGGCTCGAATCACGTGGCCCGCTTTCTTGGCGCTCATTTTGTCATCTCCCGCGATTCGGCTCGGGATAAGTAGTGAGCACGTGAAACCGCTGGTCTCCATCCCATCGCAGGACGATTGCCGCGTTTGAACAAGGTTCAGCTATTTCTGCCCGTTGACGGATACAGCGCCCGATAGGCGCGTTTCCGCGAAAATGCAGCGCCAGATTGGGATGTGCGTCTGTTCGATTTAACCAGCCGTTCACTCGCTGCTGATTCTGACCCAGGGCAGCAGCGACAGTTCGTTCCGCAGCGGCTCGGTCCGTGTAAGTAGACGCCGCTGAGATATCCCGTTCCCGTTGAAGACGGTCACGCAACTGATCGTCTGTCCGGCCGACGTGACGCCGGAGCGTGTGCCCGCCAAGCTGTTCATCCCTCTGAAGATCATACGATCCACTTACCGCCGGCAGTTCCGCTGATGTAGACGACGAGTTACGCGGATGATTCTTAACCCAGGTTAGGCCAAGAAGGATGATCAGCGCAGTCCCGGTGAAGAAAGCTTTCATGAGAACACCAGAGGACCGAGGCATTGGACTACCTACATCACATTCGCCGTTGCCAGACCAGCTTGATATTTCAGATGCTCGATAATGAACTCTCAACGCACCCACTTCTAAGGACCAAGCTCAAATCTGGCAGCCGACTGCTTGGCCCGCGGTAACTTTAGGAAGGAGGCAGTGTGGCGACAACGGCACGCGCAACTCTTTGCACACCGCAGATATAAAACTGGTCCGCCGCGCGACGCCGCAGGAACCAAATCATGACCGTTTAGTCGTGAGTCCCATCCAATTCTTCAAACGACCTGCTGCGTTTCCTCCTGTTCACAAGCGAGCTCTATATATAGAGAGGGTTGCGGATTGGCCGCTTGCGCAGGCAGAGGCTACTAAATTCGGCCCGCAGGCCTCGGAGTTTCGGTTCGACGATTCAATGTGCACCGGGTTTTCCCTTCCAAGGGGTTCAACCATCCGTTTGAATCCAATCGCTCGCCGGTCCGCATCTCAGACGTATGAGTGATATTCGCTGGGTTTGGCTCTTCTTCTCCGCTGGTTTCCTCGCGCTGGTCACGCCGAGCGATGCTGCGCCGAAGACATTCCCGCTCAATCTCAAAGACGGGAAGCTTACCGGGCCCGGCGCCGAAGTCCTCCGGGCCGAACTACCGAGTGCCCAATTTATTCTGTTTGGGGAGGACCACGGCTTCGCTGACTCACCGGTGCTGCTCCGGGCAATTGTCCGAGAAGCCAAACCGCTCGGCTTCAACTATCACGTGGTCGAGGTGGGGCCGATCTCCACTCGAATGATCGACGAAACGCTAGGAGCTTCGGGAGTGGAGGGCTTGCACAAACTCGTTCACGAAGTGCCGCTGGGAATTCCGTTCCTATCGCTGAAGGATGACGCCGAACTTGCCGGTGATTTTCTCGGGAGTGACTCCAAAGGCGGGCCTTTCCTGTGGGGCGTAGACCAGGAATTCATTGGTTCATCACTATTCCACCTGAAACGCCTGGCGGATATCGCGCCTAACGATTCCGCCAGAGCATCCGCCGAAAAACTTCTGAACGAAGAAAAGGATGCTGCCGCCAAAGGCGACCAGAGCCGCTTCCTTCTAACGCGCTTCCATGATCAGGATTTCGACGCGTTGGAAGCACAATTCCAGTCGCAGCCCGAAGCCCGCGGTATCATCGATGAGCTGAAGGAAAGTGCCGCGATTTACCAGTTGTGGATGAACAAACACAATTACGAGAACAATGCCCGGCGCGCTCGCCTGCTGGCAAAAAACTTTCTGACGCGCTATCAAGCGGCGGCGAATCCGCAACCGAAAGTCGTTTTTAAGATGGGCGTTGAACACGTCGCACTCGGAACAACCACGGTGAACACAATCGACCTTGGCACGCTCGTGACATCGATAGCCAAAACCAATCATAAGACTGCGCTGCGAATTGCATTTCTTCCGACCGGCGGCCGAAACGTGGTGTTCACGCCAAAAGGAGGTAACCCGGCGACGGTTCAGCGTTACGATAGCCCGGAATCGAACGAGTTTTTTTCCGCGATCCAACTGGATATCGGCGCGCTACCCAGGGAAGGCTGGACGTTAGTCCCACTGGAGCCGATCCGTCAAACGCTCGACACGAAAGGGATCGATGCTCTCAAAACGTTCTCTCGTTTCCTGCTCCTGGGCTATGACTACGTGCTCACCACCCCTGATGCGAAACCCGGCGTTTCGCTCTACTAAATCGTCGGGATGCAGCCTTGCCCTTTCAAAATCCTGATGCTGATCGTGACCTATTCTTGATTGTCGATTCGAAGCGAGCGCGGACCGAGGGGCGAACTCTGCGACCCCCGCTTCAAGCGCATTGATTAGAGTAATGAAAGTGAAAGGGCATGATCAATATGCTCCTAACGCCGGCTACCTCCGTTTAGTCCTCTACGCGATCCGCGCGTTCAGCATTGCTTCCCTCAAATCGAATATCAAACCCTCACCATCAGACCTCACCGTTTACTCTTGTAAACGGTCCCCCCTTTCATCACGAACACGACCCGCCGCACAGCGGTGATGTCTTTCAAAGGATCCCCATCCAGAGCAATGATGTCGGCTTCATACCCGGGGGCAATGGAACCGATCCTGTCGCCCAGCCGCATTGCTTCGGCGGCGAGAGAGTTGGCCGAGACCATCGCCCTCATCGGTTCGACTCCCGAATCTTTTACCCGATCGATAAACTCCTCGGCATTGCGTCCGTGCGAACCGGCCAGGGCATCCGTTCCGAACACCATCTTCAATCCCGGAATCCCGGCTGCTCGCCTAACGATCTCATGATCGAGATCTACCGCCTTCTGCATTGCTGCAAATCCTTCTGCCGTATATCCCTGGGTCCCAATAAAGCGCTCCTTGTTGTCCATGTAGTTCTCGATCACCAGCCCGGCCTGGGGATCCAGGTAGGTGCCGTGTTCAGCAAGGAGTCTGAGATCGTCGTCGTTAGCCATCGTCCCATGCTCGACTTCGGTACATCCGGCGAGTGCAGCCGCCCGGACCGCATCCTTGTAGGCGTGGACCAGGGTCCGCAGGCCTTGCTTGTTGGCTTCGTCACACGCGGCATTTAGTTGATCCTGCGACAGGGTCATTCCCCCACCCGTGCGTATCGATTCCGACGCGAAGATTTTGATCAGGTCTGCTCCGGCCTGTTTCTGCTTGCGCACGAACGCGCGAATCTCATCGGGTGTGCCGGTTTTTTCTTTTTTACCTTCGAGCGGCTCTATTGCGGTCAGAATGCGCGGACCCGGAATCGCTCCTTTGGCGATCGCATCGCGCAACGGGACGTCAGTAGGCGAACCGACACTCTGCACGGTGGTGAAGCCGGCCATGAGAGTTTGCCACGCGTTCGACGCTGTTTGATAGGCAGCAAACTGCGTTGTCTCGTCAGCGCCCTCGTTCTTCCCGTCGGGACCAAAGCTCCAGGTGATGTGGACGTGCGAATCGATCCAGCCCGGCAAAACCGTGAAAGCGCCGAGGTCGTAATCGACCGGCGCCGCCTTGGGATCCAGTTTTACGATCTTCGATCCTTCAACAACGATGCGCGTCTCGGGTAAAACATGCCCGCGTCCGTCGAGCAGCCTTTTCGCAGCGATCACGATCCGTTCTGTCGCCGGGCTGCCTGACGCGGGGGCATGATCCAACTTCTGTTCCGCCACCGCGCCAAGCGCGAAGACGCTGGCAAAAATACTAAGAACGATTGCGCTCAGCCGCCGCACTTGGAACTGCCTGATGAAATTGTGCATGCGTGCACGCTAGCGACGAATCGGCGGTTCTGCCAAGTGCCATCGAAAGCTCCAAATTTCAATGTGGAAGGCGCCTTAGTGCGGCGAAATCTTTTTCTACTTTCTACTTTCTACTTCGTTGCCCGCGTAGCTTCAGCGTTGAACCTTTGCTTCCGCTTTGCCACGCTGCCTTAGGTGAAAGCTGAGACCGAAGTTCTTCCGGCCACGAGAAGCCCGGTGCCGGATCCGCACGCGCCGATCCCGACACAGATTCGGTACATCATCGGCAACGAAGGATGCGAGCGCTTCAGCTTTTATGGGATGCGGAACATTCTAACCGTCTTCCTGGTTTCAACCCTCCTTCTCTATTTACCGGAGCAGGACCGCGCCCGCGGCGCCAAAGACGTTTTTCACACATTCGTCATCGGCGTTTACTTCTTTCCGTTGCTCGGCGGTTGGCTGGCCGACCGTTTCTTTGGCAAATACAAAACCATTTTTTGGTTAAGCCTGGTCTATTGCGTCGGTCAGGCCTGCCTCGCGATGTTCGTCACCAATCGCATCGGTTTCTACGTCGGGCTGGGCCTCATCGCACTCGGCTCCGGCGGAATCAAGCCCTGTGTGGCGGCGTTCGTCGGCGATCAGTTCGATCAGACTAACAAGCACCGCGCAAAAGTCGTGTTCGACGCTTTCTATTGGATCATTAATTTTGGTTCATTTTTCGCGTCGCTGTTCATGCCGCTTTTTCTGAAATACCTGGGGCCGGCGTTCGCGTTTGGCGTTCCCGGGGCACTCATGTTCATCTCCACCGTTATCCTGTGGCTCGGCCGCAAACGCTACGTGATGGTCCCTCCCGCGAAACCAAATCCGAATTCATTCCTCCGCATTTCCGGCAACGCCATCACCTCCGGAGTCCGTGGGCAGGCGCTTGGCGTTGTCGCAGTCGTAACCGGAATTGGATCCCTGTTGTTCATCCCGCAGTTCGGATTTGTGATTGCCGCATGTCTGGCTCTGGTCGCGGTGATTGCTTTCGGAGGGCTCGGTGTCTGGCTACAGCTCGATGCCGTCCGCGACCAACATCCGGCGGAAGCAATCGCGGGCGTCCGCTCCGTGCTACGCGTTCTGGTACTATTCGCGCTCGTTACCCCGTTCTGGTCGCTGTTTGATCAGAAAGCCTCGACCTGGGTTTTACAGGCAAACGCGATGTCGAAGCCGAGCTGGTTTCAATCGTCACAGATGCAGGCGTTGAATCCGTTGTTAGTGATGCTGCTCATTCCGTTTAACAACCTGATTCTTTATCCGGCAATCAGCCGGCTCGGCGTTCAGGTAACGGCGTTGCGCCGCATGACTTTTGGGATCGCCTTTGCCGGGCTGTCTTGGATCGTGGTCGGCGGAATGCAGTTGGTGCTGGACCGCGGCAGCGCGTTCTCAATCACATGGCAGGTGCTGCCCTACGCGCTGCTCACGTTTGGAGAAGTATTGGTGGCTACTACCGGCCTCGAATTCGCCTACAGCCAGGCGCCGCTCTCAATGAAAGGCACGATCATGGCGTTTTGGAATTTGTCGGTCACAATCGGTAACCTGTGGGTGTTAGTCGCGAACGCCGGCGTGCAGAGCGCACCCGTCAAAAGTATTGTCGCCTCAACCGGTTTGGGCGTGAGTGCCTTTCAGATGTTCTTCTTTGCTGCCTTCGCCTTCATCGCCGCACTGATATTCGGCTTAGTGGCGCGGACTTACCCAGTGGTTGACCATTACCGGAGGCAAAAAGCCTAACGATGGCAGCTAATTTCTGACGTTTCAGATTTGATGGTTGAGGTAGGCAGGCGTAAGCACTGGCCTTCCCGGCGGCCGTAAGCACGAAATTCCAAGTTCCAAGCTCCAATATCTTCCGTTCGGCCTTAAATGTTGGGGCTGAGGACCTGCCGGTGGACGGCCTCGAAACTGTCAACGATCGGCGTTGCTTCTGCGCTCTGCTCTCTGCTCTCTGCTCTCTGCTCTCTGTCCTCTGTCCTCTGCCCCTGATCCCTCGGTCATCGGGAACTCGACGCGCGGGCGCGCCGGGTGGTAACCCGCTTGGCGGCTCGACTAGTTAGGCGAGATACTGAAGTCCTGAAACGTCGGAAAAGTAGTGCATATTGTCGGAATGTCCGCCGTTAGGTCCGATTCTGTCGAAGGTCGTTAACGAACCGTTCCGAAACCGGAACGGAATTATTCGAGTTCGGGAAAACCGGCTGATCGACTGCAAATCTACTGACCACATAAGCTCCTGGCTTCCAGTGGTTAACATGTCGTGTGTCGCCGCGGTACGCAGAATGCAAATGCACTGCGGCGAAATGGCAGTTGCAACAATAAACCAGAAAGAAATCACCTCATGAAAAAAATCATCTTCACTCTTGCCTGCTGCGCCATCGTTGCGCCGCTGGCTTTTGCCAAAGATTCGAAGCAGACCAAGCCATGGCACTTCGCGTTCATCACGGAGAAGCCAATCACCATCACAGCACCGGGCTCGACGAGCAGGGTAGAAGGAGGCAGCGCGGCAAGTTATCAGCCGGCCAGTGCGCTCGTCGTTCACCAGGACGGTGCAGGGCGTTACGTTCTCGAAGGAGCCGGACGTCTCTTCAACAGCAAAGGAGACGCAATTCACACCCGCTCCGTGAAACCCGGCACTCGCCTGCACGTTTACTTCGCAAGCGAGGACGGCATTCAGACGATTGATCGTGTTGTAGTCGACTAACCTTCGGCGATTTCACATCGCCCGATGGGGGGCCGCAGGTTGTGGTGAAACCTGCGGCCTTTTTTCGCTCGCACTTGCGGAACGAATATCGCCGTAGCCTTGGCCTGGGCGGATCTCCCGGCACATTGAACACGAGACCATACAGAAAACTGAGAGGGGCAGCCGGATTCTGCTTCGTTTCGATCAGCACAACATCGGATCAGCACCACGCAACTCTCAATGTAGGACATGCCTGGGGCTTGGCATAACAAGGCTCTACCAGTTTTCTGCCATTAGAGCGTTGGCCATTTGGCGTTGCGCGTTTGACGCTCGCACAGCCCGAATGATATCGATTGGTTGAGCGTTTAGTGCGCACCTTTTGGTTCCTAGCTCTTAAGTTCCAGCTCCAAGCTTCTCCATAGGCGCTGGCTATCGCAGGTAGAGGCAACAAGTATTTCAAAGACACTGCTGCCTCACCTTTAGTTAGGCATGCAGACATTAACACTAGGCAGCACCAACCGTAACGGTCGGCCGCTGGATACACAGACCTCCGTGCGTTTGCGCGCTTTCCGGTTTCTCAGTCAGCGCTTCGCCCAACGCGAGCGACCGAGTGTGGCCGCCGAGTTCGTCCTTTTCGCAGTGATCGTCCTCACCGCAACCTGGCCGCTTTTGACGCTGGCGCACACGATGAGGCTGATTCGGTAATCCCAGGCCGAGGCAACCGGCCGGCGAGCCCGCGCCTTAAGCTCCCGAGAACCTGTAGCGGCGGTCTATGACGGTCACTTGATATGCCACGAATGTTCGGCGGTCATAGACCGCCGCTACAGCGCGCTCGAAGGTTCAACGGCTGAGCGCGTCCAGATTGAATGCGGCCGCGGCTTCCTCCCGGAAAGCCGCCGCAGCCTTGCTCTCGAACCGCAACGGATTCCGCAGCAAAATTAGTTCGCGCGTCGGAACCGGACGGGCAAACGGCACCGCCACACAGCCTCGGATGAATTCGGTCTGAACCATCATCTGCGGTATCACGGTTACTCCAAGCCCAGCGGCTACCATCCTGGCAATGGTGACGAGCTGAGCACCTTGCAAAGCTATCTCAGGGTTCAGATTATTGGCCGCAAGCAACTGCCGAACGTGAACGGACAATGAATGAATTTCATGGAGGAGAAGAAATTTCTCGGAGGCGAGATCGCGCCATTTGATGGTTTTTCTCGTGACTAACCGATGCTTCTCCGGAAGGAGTATCAATAGCGGCTCCTTGCCTAACGAGTGGTGAATGAGCGCGGGCCTATCGTCACCGGATGTAGCAAGCACGACGTCTAACGTTCCGTCTTCCAATTTCTGGGCCAGCTTGTCGGTCGTATCCTCGAACAGCTCAAAAGTTACTTTCGGGTAGGCCGTTTGAAATCGTCCGATCAGACGGGGCAACACATACAGGGCGATGGACGGAATCGCCCCGACCGATAGCCTTCCCGCCACCTCTTCTTCAAGCGCAGCCACTGAGCGGCGCGCATCCGCAATTCCGGTGAGGATCTGCCGCGCATAATCGAGCAAACGCCTGCCAGCTTCAGTCAAGACCACCGATCGGGGCAGGCGGTCGAACAGCTGCTGATTCAACTCCGCTTCCAACTTTTGTATCTGCTGCGATAAGGATGGCTGCGAGACATGCTCACGCTCGGCAGCGTTCGAGAAACTACCCTCCTCGGCAA
>JBJMXE010000073.1:0-55184 GCA_045809745.1 Chthoniobacterales bacterium
CATGATGGATGTGAGGCTCACCGGATCATCCACGTTGGATGGCCTGTGCAATGTGACGTAGACAAACTTTCCGGTTTTGAGCCCGTTAGCCTGAAGAATGCTGCTGGCCCGTGCTTTCTCGAGATTCGCGACCACGGCATCGATCATGATGTTACCGACCAGCTGGATTTTGCCGGGAACCACGCCCTCGCGTTGAAGGTTCTGGTCGGCATCCTGTGAGGGAGTCAGCAGGAGGTCCGCCAGCGCATCCGTGACTAACCGATTAATCTCTTCGGGCATTGTGCGATCGAAACTTCTCAGTCCGGCTTCGACATGGGCTACTTTAATGCCGAGCTTCGCGGCGACCAGAGTGCATGCGACCGTCGAATTCACGTCGCCCACCACAACGATCCAGTCCGGCCGCTCCGCCAGGCAGACCGGCTCGAACTCCTTCATCACATTTGCCGTTTGGACGGCCTGCGTTCCTGATCCGACTTCCAAGTTGATGTGCGGAGCGGGAATTCCGAGCTCGGAGAAAAAGATGTCCGACATCGCGGCGTCGTAATGCTGGCCGGTATGAACGAGCCGCCACTCGATATGAGGCGTTGCGCCGTTGCGCTCATGGGAAACGATTGCGTGGATCAGCGGCGCGATCTTCATGAAGTTCGGCCGAGCTCCAGCAATCAACAGGACCTTTAAGCGACTCATAGGCTTGCCCCGTTCGGAATCCGGCCATTGCTGAACTCGGCTCGGATGATGTCTTCTACGTGGTCGACAATCTGGCAGAGAGCCATGCGAGGCTGACTATTGGATTCGGCTGTCCGTTCGCGGTGTTGAAAGACGATCTTCGAGCCCACTTCCGCCGCGCTTCGCACCATGACCAGCCGGCCTTCCTGTTCCAGCCTGCGATCAACGGCGCCGGTTTTACCGCGGAAAATACTGTAGACGGGCACGTTCAGCGCAGCCGCTTCGCGATTCATGGTGCCGCCGCCGCTCACTACCAGGTCTGAGTGCCAGAGGAGATTCAAACCATCAACCGCTCGTTGCGGAACAATTGTCTTGTTAGCCGCGAACCATTCCGGGTGCGCAGCCCTCAGGCTTTCTTCCTGTTGTTGATTTCTGGGTAACAGCACGGCCTGAACCTGGTCGTCGGCACAGATTCGCCGCATCAACTCATCCAGAAGCAGTTCGCTTTCGGGATTGTGATAATGGGCCTCGTTAGCCGGGGGGCGCACGGTGATGATGATCTTTGCGCCATCGAGTCCCAGCTCATCCAACATCGCGGGATCGGGATGAAATTCGGGCGCGTAAACGTCTTCTTTGATCCCGGCATATTTTCTGACCCGACTCTCATCCGAATGGACGCCCTGAGTTGGCAACGCTTGCGGCACAATCTCCCACCGGGGCGTCATCAAGAGTGGCGTTTGCGAGAACTCGTAGTCAGAAATCAAAATAGTCGGTTTGAAAAAAACATTGCTCAAAAGGATTTGAGAGCGAGCGCCGTGGGATAACGCAATCTGCGGCCTCTCTTGCAGCTGAAATGGCAGCAATTGTCCGGCGCGCCAAAGCACGCCGAAGATTTTCATGAAAGGGTTCTTGCCGTAGTGACGTCCAATCTTTCGGCAGGTTAGGCCTTTCCGATCGGCTAACTCGCAGACCTGAAAAGCGTCCCGCGCCGTGACCACAACGTCGTGGCCCCGACGTTTCAGTTCGCGAATGATCGGAATGAAGAAAGGAACGTGCGGTGTATTATCGAGATCGATCCAAATCTTAACCGCCGGCGTCGCGTTCAAGCGAATCGGTGCCGGTTCAGTTTGGAGAGTGGCTGCGGGTTGCAAAGCGAGCTGTGCGTAGGCCGCAGCATCCCGTGGCAGCGGGTTCCAAAACACTGCCCCATAACGTGTGACGACGTACTCGAGAAACTGGTGGTAGAGGTCAGCACGAAATTGGCCGATACGCCGAGTATCATCGAAACACATGTAATCCGGATGCGTATCGAGCAGCGCCATACCACCATGCTCCGCAATCCAATCCAGCTTCCGCATCCAGATGTCGGGAGTCTTCTCGCCCAGCAGCAAAAATAACGTGGAGTCCTGGGGAAGAGTGTAGGGCAATTCTATATAGCCTCGTTTAGCGCCGACTTCGTTCGCCTGGACCCAGAAGGGAAAAATTGTATTACGACCGTCGGGCTGCGGCTCGAATGGGTCGGTATCGAAAGTCGATGCATCATAGCGGATGTCGAGATCATGCAGCCACTCCAGGTTGTGCAGCATGAATCCGGCGCGAAAACCAACCGCGCCCCATTCGTGGAGGTAGTGGTTGATGTGCGAAGCCTTGCGGGCAAACTCGCGGCGGGACGCAAACAGATGACCATCGTGATGAAAGTCGTGAACGCCGATCTCGAAGCCATTGGCGGCAATCTCGTCGCGGAGTTCGTGGGGAAGCCGGTAGCTACCCTCCGGCACGAAGTTGAACGATGACCGCAGCCCCGCTGCCATCTCTACTTGCATCAAAGCTCGACAGTTGGCCAACCCCGCGCGCGTTTCGACGTCGTGAGTCAGGATCAGTGCGAATTGCTTGTCGTCAGGCCAGCCCGGCCAGTTGGTCGGCCGCGTCTCCGAACCGGGCATGATGGGCCAGCAGTGCCGATTTCGCTGGCGCAACCATTTGGCCAGGTTGCTCCGCACGCTCATCCGGACAGGAACCGGGATGAACGGTTTCAGGCGATAGTAGACTTTATTTCTTAACACGACAGAAGTCGCTTTAGGTTTCGGCATTTCGCCGGCCCCTAACTACCGAAATCAGCGGCTGCGATGTCAGAACGGCTAAGACTCGCCGTCGAGGCTCTTCGGAAGGTATGACCGCGTCTTATTCAGAACCACCGAGACGTTGGCCCGCGCCGCGGAGAGCTGCTGATAGCCACGTTTGGCCTGCTCGCGTCCGGTCTTTTCCGCTTCGACGACCAGCAACACCTTGTCCATGAAGCGAGCCATTCCGAGAGTGGGAGTGGTCTCGCTCAGCGGCGGCATGTCGAAGATGATGTAATCGAAATCGCTAGCCTTCAGGTTCGGCATCAAATCGAAGAACCGTTTCAACGCAATCTGCATTGGGCCGGCTCCGGGCGGCGCAACTGTTGCCAGGTAAAGATTTTCCGATGCCGAATCGATCGTCGTGGCAGGCTGTAATGCTGTCGTTAGGGGATAAGCGGGTTTACCTTCAAAGAATGGGTGGACAGCTCCCACACCAAGATTCACATCCACCAGCAGCACCTTCCCGTCGCCCATCTCGGAAAGCGTCGCGGCCAGGCCGGCTGCCATAGTCGACGCGCCAGCACCCTGCCCAAAGCCCGTAATTCCGACCAGCTTCGGTTTGTGCGTCATTCGGTTTATCTCGAAATACAAATTCAGACGGTCACGAATGGCCTCTGCGTAAGGGCGAATGAAATGATCCACTTCCCACGAGGCGACCCCTCCCCCGTTTCCACCGTTTCCATTCGTTGGTGTGATCAGCTCCGTGCTGCCACGGGCTTTCTTCCGCCGAGCCTTCAATCGTTTCATCGGGCGGCTGTATGGAATCGA
This sequence comes from Chthoniobacterales bacterium, assembly GCA_045809745.1. Classification (GTDB taxonomy): domain Bacteria; phylum Verrucomicrobiota; class Verrucomicrobiia; order Chthoniobacterales; family UBA10450; genus DATFCK01. Next base: position 3,558 of record JBJMXE010000073.1, read on the forward strand.
AAGCAACAAGGGAGCACCGAGGCGCTTTTCCAATTCAATTGGCCGTTTCACTGTTCGATTGAGGAACAGTTCGCCCAGCACGGCAAGAGCGAGGCTTAGACCAATGCCGCCACCGGCCAGGCCGAGCGCAATTTTATCTCGCTTTCCCGCGACTAACCGCGGCGGGGACGGCCGTTGCACGGGGCTGATGTTTGGCATCTTGCTGGGATCAAGCGCTTCATCGACGCGCGCCTTTTCGACTGCCGCCTGGAAGTACTTGTAATTGGTTTCTTCCAGGTCCCTCTTACGCTCCAGGTCTGCGATTTGAGACCCAATTTCCGACAGTTGTCTGGTTCGTTCGTCCAGGCGGTTTTTCAGGATCTCGACGCGGGCTTGAAGGCCGGCCAGACGCGCTCGTTCACCACCAAGATCGACGCCGCCACCATTCCGATCGCCATTTGCTGCTGGTGCCTGCCCGACAAGATCAGGGAATCGCTTCTCCATCTCCCGCTTCTGGTTTTCGAGAGTGGTAATCTCGCCCTGATTCAGCCTAACCGTTTCGCTGGCGGGCGTGTATCTCGCCAGAAGATCCAGACGGGCCTTGCGAAGATCATTAATGCGCGAAAGGTAGGCCTGGTATTGCAGAACATCTTCCCCTGACGGCGGGCTGGGCCCCGGAGTGGCGGAAGTGCCTGCCTGCGACTTTCCTTTGTTGCTCTGCCGGGCTGACGAGGCAGTCTCCCCGCCTAACGAACCCTCGATTTGCTTTACCCGTGCCTGCTGCTCCCCTAATTCAGCCTGGGCATTGGAATATTGCTCTTCCAGCTTAACGATATCAGCACTTAGCGTTTGGGTATTGTCCGGTGACGTCACTCCGACCTTTGCCTTCAACGACTTCAAGGCGTCCTCCGTTGCTTGCAGCCGGGCCCGAACCTGATCTGCCTGCTGAGTAACGAAGTCGAACGATGCCGACGACCGGTGAACCTCAAGGTGTTTGCTGAAATAGCGATTTACCAAATCCTCCAAAACCAGCACGGCGAGCTGTGGGTCGGGATTCTTATAAGAAACCAGAATGATGTCGCTCTTGGGACGGGTAACGACCTCCAGTCCGGCTGAAACCGTTCCAGCGGCTGCGGCTGCGGTAGCATTATCGCCGAGTTCGGGCAGCAGTCGCTTAGGTCCAATTGCCGTTGCCACCTGCATTGCCAGATCCCAGCTGGTGAGAATCTCCGCTTCTGATCCGATCACATTTTCACCGGTCCGACCGAAACCGCTCGAGACGCTCGATTGCGCGGATTGGCCATCGACAGGATCGACGGGGCTGCGGTCGAGAACATACCGCACGAGGAGCTTCGCTTCGGATTGATAGACGGGGGGGTAATTCAAATACACTGCCGCCGCTGCAGCCAGAGCGACAACGATCCCGAACAGGATCTTCCCCTTGTGCTTAAAGATTGCAAAGAGGATGTCGTCCAGGCTGAGCCCGGAATGAGGCTGCTCCTGTTCCACATCCACCGTCGACGGCAGGGCGTATGTTTTGTTAGTCAAGGTGCGGATAAAGGATTTCGCCGGCGAAGCGGTTTACAGCGGAGGGCAAGGCGCGGGAGATACGGTTCGACATGCCTTCGCCCTCGTGTCGAACAACCGGCAGCCAGTGCCGCTGCTTCGTATCAAACCGGGTGTATGAAATCATTTCTTCTTCGGCTCCCCACGAAAGTTTGAAGTTTCTCAGGCCAGCATTGTCGGGGGAAGTTCTGCCAAAATGGAGCTGCTCACAACCGTTAACGATGAGATGGCGAATGGCCTCCCAAAGTACGAGGTGGTTGCCACGGCTGTGAATGCTGTCTGAATCCGAAGCCGCAAATTTGTAGACGGCGCGTTTTGGCGTAGCCAGAAACACGGCCCCGGCAACCGTGCGACCTTCAAATTTGGCCAGGGAAATGAACCCGAAGCCACCTTCGATCATCTTCTCATGAACGTTGTCGAAGAAAGAAGCCGGTTGCGGCGGCACCCCATGTTTCTTACGGGTCTGCACCTGAAGCGCATAAAAATCGCACATGGCCTGACGATCGCGGCTGATCTCCACGATTACTCCGTTCTTCGTAGCCTGCTTGACGGCACCTCTGGTGCCATTGCTGAAACGAACGAAGACTTTCTCGGGATCGGTCGACAGTTGCAGGGTATGGCCGTAAAAGGTCACCGCGGGGTCCGTTGCGCCATCAATCCAATCTCCGCCACGCAGTTCGCAGTACTTCCATCGCCTTTGCTGCGCCAAGTCTGCCAGTTCGCGCTTTACTGCGCCTAACGAGTCTCCCCGAAATACAAGCGGGCCGCAGATGTCGCTGAATGGCAGGCAAACAGCTCTGCGGCCCGTGATCGGGCTGGTGATTTCGATGAGTGGAACTAAGGCGATAGTTTCATCAGCACGGGGGAAATGGAGATAGAGCGGTTTATGTCCGTAGGTGTCGTGAATGACCTGCCCCCACGCCGCCAGGTGGAAGGCGCTGGCATCAGGATGAATGTGGACAAGACGGTCCCATGCCGATGCCCCCGCCGAATCCAGGACATTCAGGATTGAAACCTGAAGGGATGACGAACCAGTCTCATCCGATTGATGAGATGGCTGCTCGTCCTGGATTATTGCTGCGGTGGTTCGGTAATCCTGAGTCGGACTGTGCTTGGTTGGGATAATCGGAAAGGTTAGGCCATGACGCCACTGGTCACGGCTTCTCGGACGGCGAGAGTAACCATGCCAATTTGTTCCTTGGTCAGTTCTGGGAACATCGGAAGTGAAATGAATTCGAGGGCGGACTGCTCAGAGTTCGGCAGATCTCCGGCGTGATAGCCGAGGTCACGGTAGGCGCGCTGCAAATGCACCGGCACCGGATAATGCACGCCACACTGAATCCCCTTCTCTTTCAGCATGAACATGACTTCGTCACGATCGTGCACGCGCAGCGCGTAAACATGATATACGTGCCGGGCATAATCCGCTTCGACCGGTGCGACGACCTCTTCGAGTGAGCTGAAAGCGCTGTGGTATTCCTGAGCGTGCGACCGGCGAAGGAGGTTGCCGTTCTCGAGACGGCGCAGCTTCACTGACAACACAGCGGCTTGGATACCATCCATGCGGCAGTTCCAGCCGATCATATTGTGCCGGTATTTCCGAACCTGGCCGTGGTCGCGAAGAACACGGATTTTCTCGGCCATCTCGGGATCGTTGGTAATCACCGCTCCGGCTTCACCGAAAGCGCCCAGGTTTTTGCCGGGATAGAAGCTGAAGCAGCCGGAATCGCCCAGAGTTCCAGCGCGCTTGCCTTTGTATTCGGCACCGTGCGCCTGACACGCGTCTTCGATGACGAACAGGCCGTGCTTGCGCGCGAATTCCAGGATTGGATCCATATCGGCCGGCTGGCCGAAAAGATGAACCGGAATAATCGCTTTGGTGCGGCTCGTTAGGGCCTTCTCCAGCCCGGCCGGGTCCATCGTGTGAGTTTTTTCATCTACATCAACGAACACCGGCCGAGCTGCACAGTAGGTGATCGCTTCGGCCGTGGCCATAAAGGTGTTCGGCACGGTGATGACTTCGTCACCGGCGCCGACGCCACAGGCCAGAAGCGATAGCCAAAGCGCTTCTGTGCCGCTGCCCAAACCGATCGCGTGATCGCATCGGCAAAAGGCGGCAAATTCATTTTCAAATTTTTCAACGAAAGGTCCGCCGGCAAACGCGCCGCTATCGATCACCTCGCCAATGGCGCGGTCGAACTCCTCACGAAGGGGGGCGTGGTGGGCGTTAAGATCGAGAAATGGGACTCTGATGTGCATGGGTGTTTTTTTTGTTCTTCTTCAGGATTCGCGCCGGATTGCCGGCTACGACTGCATTCGCCGGAACGTCTTTGGTAACGACGGCTCCGGCGCCGATCGTTGCATTTTCTCCCACCGTAATTCCGCCAAGCAAAGTCGCGCCGGATCCAATCGATGCGCCGCGTTTGATCAAAGTATTCTCGCAATCCCAGTCGCGGTCCGTTTTCGGAAGGCCGGTCACCGTGGTAGCTCGAGGATACCGATCGTTAATGAAGATCACCCCGTGCCCGACAAATACTTCAGCTTCGATCTTCACTCCTTCACAAATGAAGGTGTGACTGGAAATCTTGCAGCGCGGTCCGATGCTGGCGCCTTTCTGGATCTCAACGAACGTCCCAATGCGGGTTTCGTCTCCGATCTCGCATCCATACAGATTCACGAATCCATAGATGCGGACATCACGCCCGAGCTTTACATCAGGGGCGATGAGCTGATGGACTGATAACGCCCCGCTCATCGGCCGAGCGCGGACGTCGGCGCTTCCACTACTCTCAGATTGCGGGCGCCGTTGTTCGAAACCGCCGGGGCTTCATGCGGCGACGGCAGATTCACCGGTGCGCCGTTCATCTTCAGCGATGCCGAGGACGCTTCCAGAATGCGCACCATTTCCAACCCGGCCTGCCCGTTGCTCAGCGGCTGGCGACCGCTGGCGATGCAATCAAGGAAATGCTGGCAGGCGACTTTGAGCGGTTCTTCCTGCTGAATGTGCGGGATGTAGCTGTCACCGTAGTGATACGAGTAGTGAAATTCCGCGAATGAATCGTAGTGCGGTGGGCGTTCGACTCGAACATCATAAACGCGGATCTTTTCGTGCGTCTGAAGATCATCATAAACGATCATGCGACGGGTGCCGACGATCGTCATCTCACGAACTTTGCGCGGTTCCAACCAGCTGCTCTGAATGGTAGCAAAGCGTTTGTTACGAAATGACAGCGACATGTTAGTCACGTCTTCGATCCGGGGAGTGACGTGCGCGTTACCCTGGCAATTAATGCACAGTGGGAACTCGCCCAGGATGTGAAGAATGATCGAGATATCATGCGGCGCCAAATCCCAGGCCACGTAAATGTCCTTCTGGAACAGTCCGAGGTTCAACCGCCGGGACTTGATGTAACGAATGTCCCCGAGGTCTCCGGCCTCGATAATGTCGAGGATTTTCTGAACGGGAGACGAATACAGGAACGTGTGATCGATCATTAAAATCAGGCCGTTCCGGTTTGCGATGTCGATCAGCTCCTCGCATTCCGCCGAGGAAGAAGCCATCGGCTTCTCGATGAAGCAGTGCTTGCCGGCCAGCAATGCAGCTTTGGCCAGCGGAAAATGATGTTTGACCGGAGTCGCGACAACAATCGCGTCAAGGTTCAGGCCATTCAGGAAGTGATCGTAATCGGTCACCGCCTCCACATCGGGATAAAGGGCGCGCAGATGTTTCAGCCGATCCTCTTTAACGTCGCAAAGTGCCTTTAGCTGACAATTCGGCAAACCTTTGAAATTCCGCACCAGGAGCGGTCCCCAATATCCGCATCCGATGACACCTACCCTAGTCGATCTCGTCATAAAATTGTACCCGCCTCTCTCGGTCAGCGCTGCGCTGATGCCGGAGTAGCAGCAATATCACTGCCGTTGCGGCGTCCGCGGGACTCAATCATCTCCGCGATCAGGGCTGGAACGGTCCGTCCAATGATCCAAAGATCGAGCGCCACCGACATGTTGTCGCAATAGTGAATGTCCATCGCGATCATCTCGCTGAAGGTGGTCTTATTCTTTCCATTCACCTGCCAGTAACCAGTGAGCCCGGGAGGCGCATTCACCCGCTGCTTTTGAGCTGGAGAGTAGCGTTCGAATTCGTTCGGCAGACAAGGCCGTGGGCCAACGAGGCTCATCTCGCCCCGCAGCACGTTGAACAGCTGCGGCAGTTCGTCGAGTCCGCTCGCCCGTAACCACCGGCCGCATCGCACCAGACGGTTGTCGTCCATCGCATCGAGTTTTGTCATCGGCGAGTCGGTGTTCATCAAATGCGCGAAGTATTCCTCGTGAGTGCGGGTCTCCGCGTTCACGTGCATCGTGCGGAATTTGAAGATCATGAACCGGCGGCCCCGATAGCCCACCCGCTCCTGGCGATAAAAAATCGGCCCCGGTGAGACAAGTTTGATCCAGCCCATCACCAGCAACAGCATGGGCAACCAGATCGGAAGCGTCAGCAGGATGCAGGTGGCGTCAAAGATTCGCTTCCACCGCGGCATTCCCTTAAACGACTCCGTCGCCAGTGCCGCCCGGGCGAAGAGCGTCTCCAGTTTCGGAACGGCCTGGCCATCGATGCCACCGTGAAAAGTCTTACCGTTAAGCGGCGGTCTGCCTTCGATGGGCGGGTGCGGCTCCACCAGACTCTCGACCACGCAGTGCAAATATTCCGTTAGTCCATCGCCATTGCTGCCATTGCCGTTGGTGCGGTTGACGTGGCCGTTCAATCCGTTGGAACCATTCCCATTCGTCGCATGGCCGTTGGAACCGTTCGCCCGGTGTCCGTTCGAACCGTTCGATCGATCCGCGTGCCCGTTGTCGACCCGATCGGAAATTGTTGTATCGAGCCGCGTCACGACTCCATTCCCACTACTATGTCCGTTACTTCCCATGATTAGCCCCGCCTGATCATCGCCAGTCGAATGACCATTGCGCGGGGAAACCTCCCCGTCGGCGACAGGCAAGCTGCCGCCCTTGGTCAGTCGCCGCGTTTTCCGGGCGAAACCTCGAATTCGGATCATATGTTTGTTTCCACCTGCGCTCAGTGAACAGCAGGCGGATTGTTATAATTGCCAGAGCTATTAGAGATAACTACTTTTTGGCTTTCTCCGTCAATCAGGAAAATGCTTCCCGACACACTTTTTCTCCATCATTTCGCTTGATTTTCCGGCCAAATTCCGCTCCAAAGCATGCGGCTAGTTCCCGCCCCGAGCAGGTTCCATGGTGAACCCCGGCACTTCCGGTTCGTTTCCGCTTAATATCTGAAATCCCGCGTCTACATGACGCGGTGTAGCGGAAGCGTGGCAAAGCACCGATCAGGAAGCCGTCCGCGATAAGCGGATCCGCCAGCATGCGCTCCCTTCGCCCATGCCTAGTTTTGCTCCCAGTCCAGCAGACGCGTTCCATTGCATCCGCCCCCCTCATCTCTGTCATAAGGCCGAACGTATTATCACAGTTCATACCAAACGTGGTCGGCATTCAAGACATTGCCCAGGGGCAGCGATTCGAGCCTTCGGTCTGAACGACTTACGCTACAAAAAAACCGCGAAAGTAGCGTGTTTCAGAGCGCGATTTGTGCCGGAATGGCATCGATTCAAGGCCACCTCGGCCCGTTATAGTCCCTTAAAGAGACTAGATTTCGTGCCACCCCGCGATGATCACCCGCTATTCGGCAACAGCTTTGTGCCGCGTCAGTCGTTGCCGCAAATGTTTGGCATCACGTTTGCGCAATACCGCCAGAATTTCGGCCATGACACTGATCGCGATTTCTGCCGGAGAATCGGCATTAATATCGAGACCGATCGGAGCGTACACCTTCTTTAACATCTCCTCATCAATGCCGGCCTTCATTAAACGCTCGAAAACCTGCTGCACCTTGCGAGTGCTGCCGATCATTCCGAGATAGCTAATTTCTTCAATGCCGATCGCGGCCTGAAGCGCTTCACGATCGAGTTCGTGATTCCGGCTGACGAGAACGAGCGCTTCGCCTGCTTGCCAGGGATGATTGCTGATAAATTCAGCGGCCGGCACATTCGATATCAGCACCTGCGGCGGAAATGAAGTCAGCCGCTCGCTTCGATCATCAACGACCGTGACCGACAGTCCACATTCTACAGCCAGCTTGCTGATCGCGAGCGCGCAATGACCTGCTCCGATGAGATAGATCGCTTCGTTCAGAATTTGTGGTTCGATGAAGACCGTGCTCTCGCCACCACAGATTGCGCCGAATGATTCAGGCGAAAATTCGTGAAGCGAATACGTCTTGAGCGCCGGCCGTTTTTCCGACATCTGGTTCCGGGCGTCTGCAACAACGAGCGACTCGAACTTTCCACCTCCAATCGTGCCGCTCAGTTTGCCATCGGCATATACCAGCATCTTGGAACCGCTCGCTCTGGGAACGGAACCGCGTGTCTCAACAATCGTCACCAGCGCACACGCCGTTCTGGCTTGTCGCGCCGCGAGCAGTTCCGAAAGTAACGCATCGTTCATCGGCAGACGGTGGCCTCGATTTGGCCGTGCGGCTCATCAATCGGAAGGAATACTTCGTTTCGATTTTCCAGACCGAACGGCGACAGATCGATAAGCACGCAGTGTCTGTTCGGCATGGCTAGTTCGATCGAATCAATTTCCACGCAAACGGCTAATGCCGCCTCCCCCATCTGATAAAGCGTCGCCTGCGCTGACGGACTGAAGTTTTCAGCGAACACCTCCAGCATTGCGGTCATAATGGCACTGTTCGAAACGCGGTAATCGCCAGGGTCCTTGGCAAAATCCCACGTGGCACTAAATGACGTACCGAGGATGCGATCGGATGTTTCCTTCAATGTCGTGAATTTGTCTCGCGGGTAACCTTCGAACCCAGACTGGGTCGACTTCAGGATCACCAAATCACGAATACCCGATTGCACGATACTCTTGTCGCGGGTCATCGTGACGCGCGAGAACATCCTGGTCTCGCCGCCGCTGCTGAATGAATGTGAGTGCGGTTTGCCATTCACTTCGAGCCGGTGCCAATCACGTTCGAGTATTTCGACCGTGACCTGATGGATCTGAGGGAACTGAAGGAAATGCTGTCCCAACACGACTCCAAATCTTTCGATTTGATCGCCCAAATGTTCCAGCGCCAGCGCGTTGATTGTGTTCCTGATGGTATCGGTCGGCACCACTTTGCTATTGTCCCCTTTGGTGTAGGAGGATTCGAGATCACCCTCGAGCATTGCCTTGACCGTCAGGTCCTTGATCCGGTGGGTGGCGCCGTTCCGGAGAACCTTCAAAACGCGAACCCGGCCTTTTCCGTAACGATTTGCAAGTAGCTTAGGCATTGCCTGTAACGACTAATTGAATTACTCCGATAACACGATGCTAAACATCGCTGCAGTGAACGCGCTGGAACGGCACGATTTCACGAACACGTTCGCCCGCGTTTTCGAGCATTCGCCCTGGATCGCCGCCCGCACCGCGGCAAAGCGTCCATTCGCCGATCGCTCCGAATTCTTTGATGCTCTGCGCGAAACAGTGATGAAAGCCCGGGAAGAAGAGAAGCTGTGCCTGATCCGGGCGCATCCGGACCTGGCAGGCGATGCTTCCCTAACGACGGAGTCAAAAACGGAGCAATCGACTGCCGGCCTGGGCAACGTTTCGGCCGATGAAGCCGCCCGATTTCGAACTTACAACTCCGAATACCGGCAACGTTTTGGTTTTCCGTTTGTAATCTGCGCACGACAAAACAAGAAAGAAGCGATCCTGGCGGCGTTCCCGCGACGACTTCAAAACTCGCGCCAGGCGGAGGTTGAAGCCGCGCTGCGCGAGATTTTCAAGATCGCTGAGTTGCGACTGCAGGACCTGGTGGAATGAGCAGACTAACGACGCACGTACTGGACAACGTTCAGGGCAGGCCGGCGGCGGGTTTGAAGATTGAACTGTGGTCGATCGATCAATCGAAACTGTTGAAGAGCGTGAAAACGAATGCCGACGGCAGGATTGATTCCCCTCTCCTCGCCGGAGAGGAAATGAACGCTGGGACTTACGAGCTAGTCTTCCTCGTCGGCGATTATTTTAACGAAGCAAAGTTTTTAGATCGGGTGCCGGTTCGATTCAAAATCTCAGACCCAACGGCAAATTATCACGTCCCGCTCCTCGTGACGCCGTGGTCTTACACCACCTACCGCGGAAGTTGAAACCAGGCATTCGACTATGAATCATCCGGATGCGGGAGTACCGGCGCCGGCCGGACTGGTTGATCTCGCGTCGGCGCGACTGGGTGGCGTTGCCCTGCTGGCTAACGATGAGTTCTTTGCTGAAAAAGAAAACCTTTTGAAACCGGGCCGCGGCGTCTTCGTCGCCGACAGATTCACCGACCGCGGTAAATGGATGGACGGATGGGAGAGTCGCCGTCGCCGCACGCCGGGACACGACTGGTGTGTCGTTCAGCTGGGGTTACGCGGCGTCATTCGTTACGTCGATATCGATACGAATCACTTCCTCGGGAACCACCCCCCTTTTGCTTCGCTGGACGCGCTCTCCGCGCCCGACCCGGTTACCGCTGATCCGCAAGTCATCGAGAGCCTGCGTTGGACTCCGATCCTGCCGCAGTCGCCGTTGAATCCGGGGAGCCAAAACATTTTCGAGATTTCCAACAGCACCGCTTCAACCCATGTCCGGCTAAATATCTTTCCTGACGGCGGCGTCGCCCGCCTGCGCATTTACGGGACGGTAGTTCCGGACTGGACGAAAGTGAAGCCCGACGAGCGGATCGATCTGGCCGCCATTGAGAACGGAGGAGTGGCGCTGGCCTGCAGCGACATGTTTTTTAGTTCAATGAACAACCTGATTATGCCCGGCCGATCCGAAAACATGGGCGATGGATGGGAGACCAAACGGAGACGCGGACCCGGTTACGATTGGATTATTCTGAAGTTAGGCGCGCCTGGTTCGGTTCGAAAAGTGGAGGTCGATACCAACCACTTCAAGGGCAATTATCCCGACACCTGCTCGATCGAGGGGTGCAACGCTCCGGACGCCCTAACCGATTACCTAACGAGCGAGAATACGGAATGGCGTGAAATTCTTCCAATGACAGCGCTGCAGGCTGATACCAGGCATTTGTTCGAGCACGAGCTTTCGCCGATGGACAACTGCACCCACATCAGGCTTAACATTTATCCCGATGGCGGCGTAAGCAGGTTTCGGGTGTGGGGCGTCCCGCGGCTGGCCGGTCTCCGCTGAACGGTCCCGCAACCAATGTCTGATTTCGATCTGGTCGTTCGAGCGCATCCGAACGACATCGGTATTCTTGACGGCAAGTTTGCTGAGATCGGGTCGAACCTGCCAGGCAGCGCGACCGAGGAGGTAGATGCGAAGTCGCTTACGATTTTTCCGGGGGTGATCGATTCACATGTTCATTTCAACGAACCCGGTCGCGCTGACTGGGAAGGGTTTACGACCGGTTCGGGCGCCGCCGCCTTGGGTGGCACTACCACGATTTTTGACATGCCGCTCAATTCGCATCCACCGACCATTGATGGACCGGCTTTCGACGCGAAACGGGCCGCCGCCGAACAAAGTTCGTTCGTCGATTTTGGATTATGGGGAGGTCTCGTGCCTAACAATCTGGATCAGTTGCCGGTGCTACGCGATCGCGGCGTAGTCGGGCTGAAGGCTTTCATGTGCAACAGTGGCATCGACGATTTTCCGTACGTCGATCTCGCGACGTTGAAGCAAGGCATGCGCATTGCCGCCGAACTCGACCTGCTCGTCGCGATCCATGCAGAATCACAGGAAATAACAGAGCAACTGACCAGGCGAAAGGTCGCCGCCGGAAAAACGACAGTTGCGGATTTTGTGGAGTCGCGTCCGGTCGAGGCTGAGCTCGATGCGATCGGGGCCGCGATCGATCTCGCCGCGGATACCGGGTGCCGGCTGCACATCGTGCATGTGAGCTGTGGCCGTGGAGTGGAACTCGTGGCCGATGGGCGATCGCGCGGTGTAGATGTAACCTGCGAAACGTGCCCGCACTATCTTCTGCTCACCGAACAAGACATGGTGACAATTGGCCCACCTGCAAAATGCGCACCACCATTACGCCCTGGTCCTGACCACATGTCACTACGTGACCGCATCTCCGACATCACGACGGTGGGATCGGACCATTCGCCGTCGCCGCCCGAAATGAAGAGGTCACAAAATTTCTTCGAGGTCTGGGGCGGCATCTCCAGTTGCCAGCACCTGCTGTCGTTGCTTCACCTGTGCGGCCATGAGGGAAATCGCATCCGCGAGCTGACGAGCGAAAATGTCGCGAAGCGATTCGGAATTGCTCACAAGGGTCGGATTGCGATCGGCCAAGATGCAGACTTTACGCTGTTAGATCCGAATGACCCGGTCACGGTGACCGCTGAAGCGCTCAATTATAGACACAAACAAACGCCGTATATCGGCCGTCAATTGCCACGAGTAGTCCGCACAATTTTACGCGGACAAACCATCGCGGCCGATGGTAAAGTCAGCGCTCGGCCGATCGGTAAGCTGGTTCGGCCGAACAGATCCTGATCATTCGACCCTGTGACTTCCCGCACCACGCTTCAGCCTAACGATACCGCGGAAACTGTTTCGCGACTGAGCGAGGCTAATAAGCAGTTTATGGTTCGTTACCCGGGCGAACCGAACCGGCGCCAGGCGGTGCAGACCGTCTACGGCGGCGCCCATTTGTTCCGGGCAGACACCGCGCGGCGCCTCGGCGACGTGGCAATTCAGTCGCTGACCGAATTTGCTTCCGACGCGCATACCTTGTTCGAGGCACTCGGCGTTTCGGTTCCCGAAACTTTGGCGGAAAAGATCTACCAGCGCATTCTTGAGAAACTGCACCGGGAACCGGTCGAAGATTTCCGATTGGATTTTGAAGACGGCTACGGAAATCGCGCGGACGAGGAGGAAGACGGGCACGCTCAATCGAGCGCGGTTGAAGTAGCGCGCGGCTTTTCCGATAAAACTTTGCCGCCATTCATCGGCATCAGAATCAAACCGTTTAACGAAGATCTGCGAAACCGGAGCCTTCGAACGCTTGATATTTTCATCAGTTCGCTGGCCCGGGAAACCGCCGGCCGATTACCGGATAATTTCGTCGTTACCCTTCCGAAAGTTCAGATCGCTGAGCAGGTCGAAGCAGCAACCCAATTGTTTCATTTACTGGAGCAGAAAACGGGGCTAGCTCCTGGCTCTCTGAGAATTGAACTGATGATCGAGACTCCACAGTCGATCATCAATCAACGGGGCGAAATTCCCCTCCAATCGTTAGTCCATGCGGCCGGGGGTCGATGTGGCAGTGTGCATTTCGGAGTCTACGATTACACGGCCGCGAGCGGGATCACCGCAGCGGGTCAGGCCATGGGGCATCCGGCCTGCGATTTTGCCCGGCAGATGATGCTGGTCTCACTTGCCGGAACTGGAATCCATCTTTCGGATGGGGCTACTAACATTTTGCCAGTGGGCCCTCATCGGGCCGCGGAAGGACACTCGTTAGCCGAGAAGCAGCTCCAGGAAAATCGGACGGCGGTTCATCAGGCGTGGCGGCTGGCGTTCAACGATAATCTTCACTCGCTCCGCACGGGATTCTACCAGGGATGGGATCTGCACCCGGCCCAGTTCGTTGCCCGCTACGCTGCGGTTTACCTGTTCTTCCTGGAGGGGCTCGAAAGCGCGGCTCAGCGTCTGGGGACCTTCGTGCGAAAGGCCGCACTGGCGTCGCTACACGGAGATGTGTTCGACGACGCTGCCACCGGTCAGGGTCTGCTCAACTTCTTTTTGCGCGGTATGGGCTGCGGCGCCATCACCGAAGCCGAGGCGCTCGCCACCGGATTAGCTCTCGATGAATTACGCTCGCGTTCGTTCCTGAAAATTCTGCAGAATCGCCGGGCTTAACGTGAGTGATATCATTGAGTTTCGATTGAACGGCAGGACCGTTCGACTCGAATCGGTTTCGCCAAACCTTACCCTGCTCGAATGGCTGCGGTCGGTTGGCCTAACCGGTTCCAAAGAAGGTTGTGCCGAGGGCGACTGCGGTGCGTGTTCAGTAGCGATCGTTGATACTGATCGCGACGGCGAATCGGTTTACCGCGCGATTAACAGCTGTCTGGTGCCGGTTTCACTGATGGCCGGGCGCGACATCACGACCGTTGAAGGTGTGGCGCAGTGCAGTCAGCCCACCCGCTCGCCGAACAACCTTCACCCGGTTCAACAGGCGATGGTCGACAACCATGGATCCCAGTGCGGTTATTGCACACCCGGTTTCATCATGTCGATGTTTGAAGCCTATCACCGGCCTGATCTGGATACCGCGGCCGAATTGGACGAGCAGCTTTGCGGCAATCTATGCCGTTGCACCGGATACCGGGCGATCCGCGATGCTTCTGCAGACGCATTTGCTAACCGGGCCAATGGCAACGGTGCTGGCCGGATTGGACCAGTCCGGCTTGGTCAGATTCAATATCGGTCTAACGGTGAACGCTTTCTGCGTCCGACATCACTGGCAGACTTGTTTGAGGCGATGGCTGCTCATCCGCAGGCGCGTCTAATCGCCGGGGCCACCGAGTTGGGACTCAATATTACCAAACGGTTCGAACGATTCGAGATCCTGATCTCGCTGGAGGCTATCCCCGAGTTGCTCGAGCTACGGCAGTCAGGCAATGAGTGGCATATCGGCGCGGCAGTCGTGCTCACCCGCATCAAGGATTCGTTAGGCGATGAGTATTCTGACCTCTCCGACATGTTGTATTTGTTCGGTTCACGGCAAATCCGCAATCGCGCAACCATGGGCGGCAACATCGTTACGGCATCGCCCATTGGCGACTCTGCTCCAGTCTTATTGGCCCACAATGCCCGCGTGGTGTTGGCCTCAAAAACCGGCGAACGGATCGTGCCGATCCAGGAGTTCTTTGTCGCTTATCGAAAAACCGCGCTCCGGCCGGGCGAAATTCTGAAGACCATCATTTTGCCCCGTGATGCGACAGGGTCGTCGGTTCTGCGCCGGTTCTACAAGGTTTCCAAACGCCGGGAAATGGACATCAGCACGGTAGCTGGTTGTTTCGCACTCCACATGGGATCGGCTAATCAGATTACCGACGCGCGGCTGGCGTTCGGTGGCGCATCGGCCATGCCGGAGCGCGCAATCAAAACCGAGCAGGCGCTGATTGGAAAGGTTTGGAATGAACAAACCTTAAAGGCAGCGGTTTCGGTTTTGGTTTCCGAGTTCAAGCCGATCTCCGATGTGCGGGGCAGCGCCACCTACCGGCAGAGGCTGATCACCAATCTTCTCCACAAGTTTTACGCCGATACCGCCGGCCAAGAAAGTTCCGGTTGCTCCAATACCCCGATTGCCAGGTCGTTAGCTGAACGCGAGCCGGCGCTGCCGCATGAGAGCGGACATAAACATGTTACCGGCGAAGCAATTTACGTCGACGATGCCGCTGCAAACCAGAACATGCTGGAGGTCTGGCCAGTCTGCTCGCCCTACGCGCATGCGCGAATTGTTAGGCGAGATATTACCCAAGCGGGCAAGGTGTCTGGCGTCGCGGCTATTCTGCTGGCGGAAGATATCCCCGGCCTCAACGACGTCGGCGCTGTTCGCCACGATGAAATTCTGCTGGCGGACAAGAAAGTTCATTACCACGGCCAGATCGTCGCGCTCGTCGTCGGAGAATCCGCTGAGATCTGCCGGGCCGCCGCTGCCCAAGTCATAATCGAATACGAGCCGCTGCCGCCAATCCTTACAATCGAGGACGCCATCGCCGCGAATAGTTTTCACACCGAGGCGAACTCCATCTGTCGCGGAAATGTGGATGCCGCTCTGGCCGCTGCTCCGTCGCACTTCGAAGGCGAATTTTCTTTTGGTGGCCAGGACCACTTCTATTTAGAGACGCAAGCCGGCTGGGCAGAACGAGGCGAGGACGGAACCATTTTCGTCAGCTCATCGACCCAGCATCCCTCTGAGGTCCAGCACATCGTGGCGCACGTGCTGGCGTTGCCCATGCACAGCGTCGTGGTCGAATCGCCGCGAATGGGCGGCGGTTTTGGCGGAAAAGAAACGCAAGCTGCGACAATCGCGGCCCTGGCTGCACTTGCGGCGACGAAAACCGGTCGCAAAACTCGGGTCCGATTGAACCGCGACCAGGACATGATGATCACGGGCAAACGACATCCGTTCCTCAGCCGCTTCACTGTCGGCCACAACGCCGAAGGAATGATCCTGGCTGCGAAAATCGACGTGTTCTCCAACGCCGGTTGGTCACTGGATCTGTCGCGGGCAGTGACGGACCGGGCCGTGTTCCACCTGGATAACTCATATTATATTCCGGCAGCCGCGTTCCGCGGTCATGTCGCAAACACCAATCTGGCGTCCAATACCGCTTTCCGCGGATTCGGCGGGCCACAAGGCATGCTGGTGATCGAAGAGATTCTCGACCGGATCTCCCGCCGCACCGGATTACTCCCCGAAGTCGTTCGGCAGAAAAACCTTTATCGCGGCCGAGGCGAGACAAATACCACCCATTACGGACAGGAGATCGAAGATAATCGAATCCAGCGAATCTGGGACGAGCTGCTCGTATCCAGCAATTTCGCCGCGCGCCGGATTGAGATTGCGGAATTCAATGGAAGGGCTCGTTACCGCAAGCGAGGGCTCGCGATTACGCCCGTCAAATTCGGAATATCGTTCACCACCACTCATCTCAACCAGGCTGGCGCACTTGTCCTTCTGTTTCAAGACGGCACGGCTCAGATCAACCATGGGGGCACTGAGATGGGACAAGGCGTTCATACAAACATTCGGGAGATCGCCGCCAGAGAGCTTGGCCTAACCGTCAATCGCGTTCGGGTAATGCACACCAGAACCGACAAGGTTCCAAACACGTCTGCCACCGCGGCCTCGTGCGGCACCGACCTGAATGGCGCGGCGGTGAAGGATGCTTGTGATACGCTGCGCGCCCGGCTGTTGCCGTTCGCAAAAGAATTACTGAAGGAAAAAAGCGGGACCGAACCTTCTCAGGTGGGCTTCGGCGGTAATTTCGTTTTCGATCTGGCAGAACCAGACGCAGGTGTCCCGATTGCCGAATGTTTTCAGCGGGCCTACTTCGCGCGAACCAGTCTGAGCAGCACCGGATTCTATAAGACCCCGGACATATATTTTGATCGCGAAGCGGGCCGAGGCCGGCCGTTTCACTACTTCGCCGTCGGCGCGGCCGTTTCGGAGGTAGAAATCGACGGGCTCACCGGGATGATGCGTATCAAACGGGTCGACATCTTGCACGATGCCGGCGATGCCATAAATCGAAGCGTCGCTCGCGGACAGATTGAAGGTGGATTTGTGCAGGGAGCCGGCTGGCTAACGAGTGAAGAACTGGTGTGGAATCCTGAGGGACATCTTCTCACCCATTCACCGGACACTTACAAAATTCCGGCGGTCGGCGACATGCCGGAAGAATTCAATGTCGCATTTCTCTCCCAAGCGGCGCAATCCAACGTGATTCACGGCAGCAAAGCAGTCGGGGAACCGCCGCTGATGCTGGCGATCTCGGTCCGGGAAGCCATTCGCGATGCGGTTGCGGCATTCGGTTCGGCGGGCGGAGACGTTCCGCTCGCTTCGCCGGCCACGTGCGAGGCGATTTCGAATGCGATCGCGGCACGGATGGGTTCCGTCTAACGCATAACCGGCGAATCGCATCTGCCTTGAATGCGCGCTGCACCACGCAGAGGCCTATTTGTCACAGCGTTGTCATCCTGAGCGCAGTCGAAGGACCTCTCCTACTTGGGTGACGTGTTCCGCATTTGCGAGGTCCCTCGACTTCGCTCGGGATGACATAGCTATGCGCTTCGTCGGTACGAGTGCAATGGATGAAATTCGCTTTTGCCTCCAATGTTCAGTGATTACAAGAACAAGGACGACACACACAATCACAGGCCAAACGAATGAGAGAGATTCAGCACAAACTGAGTGTGGCGCGGGGGGAACAGCCTGCCGAACTCCTGTTCAAGAATGCCCGCGTCGTAAATGTCTTTTCCGGTGAGATTCACAAAACAAATGTCGCCATTGACGACGAACGAGTGATCGGGTTTGGCGATTACGACGCGAAAGAGGTGGTTGACCTCGACGGCGCCTATCTCGCGCCCAGTTTTATAGAAGGTCACTTTCACGTCGAAAGCAGCATGGTCACGCTGCCGGAGCTCGCACGCGCGGTGGTTCCGCACGGCACCGGAGCCATGGTCATCGATCCACACGAGTACGCCAACGTGCTGGGAATGGATGGAATCCGTTACGTGCTCGAATCTGCCAAAGATCTGCCATTCGATATTTTCGTCATGTTACCTTCGTGTGTTCCGGCAACGTCTCTGGAAACAGCCGGAGCGCGGTTTACGGCGGATGATCTGTCGCTGCTCATCGGCGACGATCGAATCGCCGGCATTGGCGAGCTCATGAATTATCCAGGCGTATTCCTCGGGATGGAAAGTGAGCTGGCGAAGATCGAAGCGGGCAAACACAAGGTGATCGATGGCCATGCCCCCGGATTACGTGGCAAGAATCTGAATGCTTACGCTCTTGCCGGAGTGCGATCCGATCATGAAAGCACCGATCTTGAAGAAGCACGTGAAAAGCTGCGACTCGGTTTGCATCTGCTGCTGCGCGAAGGCAGCACCGAACGGAATCTTGAGCACATCATTGGACTGGTGACGCCGGAAAATTCGGCGAATTGCTCCTTCGCAACCGACGACAAGTTACCCGGAGATCTGGTGAGCGAAGGCCATATCGATCATTCGGTCCGGAAAGCGATCGCTGTCGGCCTCGCTCCGATCACTGCGTTCCAAATGGGCACCATCAACACGGCCCGCCATTACCGGTTGCGAAACCATGGCGCGATTGCGCCGCGGTTCTGGGCTGATTTCGTCGTGTTGAGTGATCTGGAGAAGGTTATGATCGAGAGGGTTTACAAACGGGGACGGCTGGTTGCGGAAAATGGCCGTTGTATAAGTGATTTGCCTAACAAGGTTCCGCAGCCGAGAAGCACCATGAACCTCAGTTACCGTGCGGAGCAGGACTTCAAGATTCTCGCTTCGGCTGGGATCGAGACGAAACGGATTCGCGTCATAGAAATCGTGCCGAATCAGATCATTACCAAATGCATACTGGAGTCGCCTAAGGTGGAAGGCAACGAGCTCATCGCCGATCCCGCTCGTGACATTCTGAAGCTGATGGTAATCGAACGGCACGGGGCCACCGGTAACGTCGGCGTGGGTTTTGTGCGCGGGTTCAAACTGCAAC
Organism: Chthoniobacterales bacterium; assembly: GCA_045809745.1. Lineage (GTDB taxonomy): Bacteria > Verrucomicrobiota > Verrucomicrobiia > Chthoniobacterales > UBA10450 > DATFCK01. The sequence goes on from JBJMXE010000073.1 coordinate 22,444, forward strand.
GCGGCGCCCTCGGTTCGACCGTAGCGCACGATGCCCATAACGTGGTGGTCGTTGGAACTAACGACAACGATATAGCCGCCGCAGTGAAAGAACTTGAACGCATGCGGGGCGGCCAGGTCGTGGTCGCTGATGGCAAAATCGAAGCAGCCCTGCCGCTGCCAATTGCGGGGCTCGTCTCGGATCAACCTCTCGAAATCGTGGTCGAACAGATTGCCGGGTTAAATGCAGCGGCCAACCAACTCGGATGCAAACTCGCGGCGCCGTTCATGAGCCTTTCTTTCCTGAGTTTGTCGCCGATTCCGGAGCTGAAACTGACGGATCAAGGTCTCGTCGACGCCGTAAACTTGAAGCTGACGAGTGTGATCGCGGATTGATCGTGGCGGCATTTCATCTGATGCAAATAGCCGCTGCGGCTGCGCTGCGATTACGCAACCGCGCATCTTTCAACGGTCGATGAACCAGCACCCGCTCGGGATCACATAGCTAAAGCTTTGGGATGAAGCGGGCGCCGAATTAGAAAAAACTCGCTTCGCCCGAAACGCCCACGTCAAACTGCCGGCAATGGCCACCCTGGATCCGAAACGCACGGTCGCTGATCTGAAGGAATTGCGCGCCCTAACCGGCGACCAGAACGGAGCACAACGGGTCGCATTCACGCCAACCTGGGCGAAGGCGCGGGCCTGGTTGCAGTCCAAAATCGAACGGACCAATGCTGAGGTTCACAATGACGCTGCTGGAAATTTTTGGGCGACCCTTCGCGGTGAATCGGATAAAGCATTGCTAATTGGCGGCCACATTGATTCGGTGCCGAACGGCGGATGGCTCGACGGCTGCCTGAATACGCTTGCCGGCGTAGAGATCCTTCGCCGTTTGAATTCGCAATACGGCGGCAAGCCTCCAGTCACCGTCAGGCTGGTCGATTGGGCGGACGAAGAAGGCGCACGATTCGGCAAAAGCCTTTTTGGCTCATCTGCGTGCTCAGGCAAGATCGACATGCAGGAAACACGTAGCCTTCAGGACAAGGACGGCCTTCGCTTGGTCGATGCCGTCAAACACCACGGAATCGATTTCGAGAAAGTTAAACAGTCAGGAAAAGAACTAATCAACGCTGCCGCGTATCTGGAACTCCATATCGAGCAGGGACCAGTGCTACTCGACATGAAGCTCCCGTTAGGCACGGTCCTTGGCACATTCGGAGTGGAACGACATGCCATCACTTTTCGCGGACAGGCTGCGCACTCGGGTAGCACCCCCATGAACCGCCGCCGGGATGCTTTTCTGGCCGCAGCGAGAATGAGTCCGGAGGTTTACGCGATCGCCGAGCGCAGCGGCCCCGGGGTGTGCACTATCGGCTCGTGCACAACCAAACCGGGGATTGTCACCAGTGTAGTGGAGGAATGCCGTATCACGCTCGATCAGCGGCATCTTGATGCCGCGGCGTTAGCCAAAATGCTGGACGAAGCCAAGGACGCGAGCAAACGATTCGCCCAGGAAGCGAATGTCGAAGTCAGCTGGGAACGGATTTGGAACATCGAGCCGATCCTATTTAACAAGGAACTGATCGAGTTTTGCGACGAAGCCATCCGCGAAACCGGCGCGACGCCCCACCGGCTGCCGTCCGGCCCGCTTCACGACGCGGCCGAAGTCGCGCGCTCAGGAGTTCCAACGATCATGATGTTCGTTCAAAGTCTTCACGGGATCAGCCACAACAAAATCGAAGACACCCGGGAAGAACACCTCGAACAGGCGGTCTCGGCTTTCGATAGGCTCGCGGACAAAGCGATCCAGTGGATTCAGGCGAGATAGTCGCGAGCTAGTAGTTGACGTCGGCGGCTCAACATTTCCGACTCCGTCCCATTGGCTGGTTCAGTAATTGGCCACGACAATTCAACTAGTCTCTTGTCAGTGCTCTATCGTCACTGATAAAATCCGGCCGCTCAGGAGATTCTTATGGCGACACTTGCAACCACAGTTGACGGATTAAAGCTCCCTAACCCTTTCATTATCGGGTCCGGCCCGCCCGGAACAAACCTGAACGTGATCACCCGCGCCTTCCGCGAAGGCTGGGGCGCTGTCATCGCCAAAACGATCAGCCTCGATTCGTCGAAGGTCGTTAATGTGACTCCTCGTTACGCCAAATTGATGACCAACGATGCCAAAGAGGTCGTAGGCTGGGAAAACATCGAACTAATCAGCGATCGACCGTTCAACATCTGGATGGACGAATTCAAGAAGTGTAAGGACCAATATCCCGATGGCGTGCTGATCGCGTCGATCATGGAAGAATATAATCGCGACGCCTGGGCTGAAATTGTCGAGCGTTGCGAAGGCGCCGGCGTCGATGCATTTGAATTAAACTTCTCGTGCCCGCACGGTTTGCCCGAGCGGAAGATGGGCGCGGCGATGGGTGAGAACGCCGAGATCGTGGAGGAAGTCACCGGCTGGGTGATGTCGGCCGCGAAAAAGCCGGTCTGGGCGAAAATGACGCCTAACGTCACCCGGATCACCGATCCGAGTCGCGCCGCATTTCGCGCGGGCGCGCAGGGCGTGAGTGCGATCAACACCATCCGCAGCGTCATGGCGGTGAATCTCGACACTCTGCGACCGGAACCAACGGTAGAAGGTCATACCACCCCCGGTGGCTACTCGTGCAAAGCGGTGCGCCCTATCGCTCTCCGCATGGTGATGGAAATCGCCACCATGATCCGGCGCGAGTTCCCGGGCAGAACCGTTTCCGCTATTGGCGGAATCGAAACCGGCGGTGACGCCGCGCAGTTCATTCTTCTCGGCGGCGACACCACTCAGGTGTGCACCGGGGTCATGAAGTTCGGCTACGACATGGTCAAACGCATGTGCGATGAACTGCTTCAGTTCATGGAGAAACACAAATTCGAAACGGTTGACGATTTCAAAGGCAAGAGCCTCGATTACTTCACCACCCATGCTGAATTGGTGCGGATGCAAAAGGAGCGGAAGGCGAAAGAGAAGGCGGCGGCGGACGAAGTTGCCGCCAAGAAGATGGTGAAAGCCGACGGCGAGTGGAGCGGGGACGATTTCGTGAAGCAATCGGAAGCGTTGGCCAGAGGAACGCAATAAAAGCACCAAATCCCAAAACCCAAACCCCAAGGAAGTATCCAATCTTCAACGCCGAACCAGTAGGGGCCCGTTACAACGACACCGATCTGCATGCGAACAGCGGGCTAGTGAACGAGGAGGTAAAGGGTGGCCCCTCGAACCATCCGTTCGATTTAGAGGAACGTACCGCGCAATTTGGTGAGGCAATCGTGCGATTTTCAAAACGTATACCTCGGGACCCGACCAATAATCGGCTGATTGATCAACTGGTAGGCTGCGGCACGAGCATCGGAGCAAATTATTGCGAGGCGGACGAGCGAGTTTCGAAAAAGGATTTTCATTACGTGATCTCCCGCTGTGTTAAAGAAGCAAAGGAGACAAAGTATTTTCTGCGCATGGTGGCGGCATCAGAGGCTGGGTTGGCCGACGAAGCCCGCAGGCTTTTTGGTGAAGCACGAGAACTTCATTTGATCTTTGCAAGTATCTACCGCAAACGATTGGGATGAACTCGTTGAGCGCTACACGGTTTCCTGAATTTCGGTTATTGGAGCTTCCTTGGAACTTGGGGTTTGAGACTTGGGGTTTATGACGTCTGTACCCGCTTTCATCGGTGGCGAATGGCGCGAAATCACCGGCGTCGAAAAAACTCCGGTCTACAATCCTTCGCGCGGTGAAGTGATCGCCGAGGTGCCGATGTGCACCAAAGAACACGTAGACCAGGCGGTGGAGTCAGCGGCCGCGGCGTTCCCGGCCTGGCGCGACACTCCTGCAATTGAACGAGCCAGATTGTTCTTTCGCTACCGGCAATTGCTGGAGGATAATTTCGATAGGATTTGCCAGAGCGTTTCGCGGGAGCACGGCAAGACGTTGGCGGAAGCCCGCGGCAGCGCCTACCGCGGTATCGAAAATGTCGAATACGCATGCAGCGTTCCGACCTTGTTGATGGGCGACACGCTGGAAAACCTGGCCCGCGGGGTTGACTGCGAAACAGTACTTCAGCCGTTAGGGGTTTGTGTCGGCATCACTCCGTTCAATTTTCCGGCAATGGTTCCGATGTGGATGTTTCCACTGGCCTTGGCCTGCGGAAATACCTTTGTTTTGAAGCCGAGCGAAAAAGTTCCTCTCACGGCTCTGCTGATCATTGAGCTGCTGGACAAAGCGGGCTTGCCGAAAGGAGTGCTGAACGTTGTTCCAGGCGGACGGGAGTCAGTCGACGCCTTGCTCACCCACCCCAAAGTTCGGGCAATTTCGTTTGTCGGCTCCTCGCCCGTCGCCAAACACATTTATGAGACGGGCACGCGTCACGGGAAACGGGTACAGGCGAACGGCGGCGCCAAAAATTACATTGTGGTGATGCCGGACGCAGACGTCTCCCGAACGGTCGAGGCGTTATCCACCGCCGCTTTCGGCTGCGCCGGTGAACGCTGCATGGCTGGGTCGACGGCGATCGCCGTTGGAAAAGCCGCGGACCATGTCTTGCCGGCGTTAGTGGAAGCCGCCCGCGCCATTAAAGTCGGGCCCACTGACAGCGATAAGCAACCCGACATGGGGCCGGTGATCACCGGGCAACATCGGGATCGTGTGCTTGGATTAGTGGAGAAGGGTGAAAGCGAAGGCGCCAAAATCATCGCCGACGGCCGGCGCATCAAAATCAGCGATGCGCCTAACGGATTCTACATCGCGCCGACGATTGTGGACCAGGTGCAGGACGGGATGACCATCGCTCGCGAAGAAATCTTCGGACCGGTTTTGAACGTGATGCGCATGGAAGATTTGAATCAGGCGATCGAGCAGGCCAACAAATCCGCCTACGGCAATGGCGCGGCCATTTTCACGAACTCCGGAAAAGCCGCTCGTGAGTTCAAGCATCGCGTAAAAGCCGGCATGGTCGGCATCAATATCGGCGTCCCGGCGACGATGGCGATGTTCCCCTTCACCGGCTGGGACGAATCGTTCTATGGTGACCTCCATATCCAAGGGCGCGAAGGCGTGCAGTTTTATACTCAGCAAAAAGTCGTTTCGACCCGCTGGTTCGGCGACAACGTCGGGGATGTTTGGAAGAAGTGACAGAAAGCAGTGACCGGTGACAAGTGATCAGTGACAAGTTAGACCAATACCGTTACATCACTTGGATGGACAAAGGCACTCAGAGTTACAAAGATCTCGTGGTGTGGCAGAAAGCGATTGCCGTGGTGAAGTCTGTTTATAGCCTGACCCAAAATTTCCCGGCAGAAGAACGATACGGCCTTGTTTCACAAATGCGGCGCGCGGCCGTGTCAATACCGTCGAACGTCGCCGAAGGGCAAGCACGGCACACGACGGGAGAATTCATTCAATTTATTTCACATGCCGAAGGCTCGACCGCCGAGCTCGATACCCAGCTCGTTGTAGCGGTAGACTTGGGCTTTTGCGATCGAGAGAGCGCTCTGCCGGTTTACGAGGCTCTGGACGAAATCCGCCGCATGCTCAACGCTTTGCGGCGCAAGCTCGCCTCTCGCCAATAACTCGTCACTGGTCACTGATCACTTGTCACTTTTAATCAAAAACGGCGAAATCATTACCCCGAGCGAGCGGTACGTTGCTGACATTTTTTGCGAAGACGAAACGATCACTCGGATTGGGCGCGACCTCGATGCGCCGGCAGACGCGGAGGTGATCGACGCCCGTGCCAAGTATGTCTTTCCCGGTTTTATCGATCCGCACGTGCACATTTATCTGCCTTTCATGGGCACCTTCGCCAAGGACACGCACGAAACGGCGAGCAAGGCGGCACTGGTCGGCGGCACGACCACGTTCATCGAGATGGTGTGCCCCGCGCGGACCGATCGCCCCATCGAAGCGTTCGAACTTTGGATGGATAAGGCGCGGGGCAATAGCGCCTGCGATTTCACGTTCCACATGGGGGTCACCCGCTACGATTCAGAGTCCGAAAACGACTTCAAAGAGATCGTTAGGCTCGGAAACGCCAGCTTCAAGATTTTCCTGGCCTACAAAGGGGCATTCGGCATCACCGACGAAGAGCTTTATCACGCACTGACTCTCGCCAAAAAATTAGGCGTGATCGTTACCGCCCACTGTGAGAACGCGGACCTGGTGTTGGAGCTTCAGAAGAAGCTTTTGAGCGAAGGCAAAACCGGGCCGGAGTTTCATTATTGGAGCCGGCCGCCGGTGGTCGAAGCGGAAGGCGTTCATCACCTGATGACATTCGCCGAAATGACCGGTGCGCACGTTTACACCGTTCATACCAGCTGCCAGGAAGCTGTTCGCCAGGCCATGCGCGGAGCGGAACGCGGCGTGAACGTCTGGATCGAAACGCTGATCCAGTACCTGCTGCTGGATCGGACCGCGGCTGAGGTTGATTTTGAAGGCGCAAAAAATGTGATGTCGCCCCCACTGCGCGATAAAGCGAACCAGGAATTTCTGTGGTACGGTTTGCGCCAGGGATTCATCTCGACGCTGGCTACCGACCACGCCCCTTTTGATTTCGAGACTCAGAAGCAAATGGGCCGCGGTGATTTCACCAAAATCCCGAACGGGATTCCGTCACTCGAAGATCGGATCAATCTCTATTTCACCCACGGGGTCAAAGGCGGAAAGATCGATCTTCACACATTCGTGAACACCGCCAGCACGCAGGCGGCGAGGATATTTGGATTATTCCCTCGGAAAGGCGCTATCCAAATCGGCAGCGACGCCGATCTGGTGATTTACGATCCGTCATATCGCGGAACGATCTCGGCGAAAAAGCACCAGATGAATCTCGACTACAACTCCTTTGAAGGATTCGAAATCCAGGGGCGACCGCATGTCGTTACCGTCCGCGGGAAAATCGCGGCAAAGGACGGCAAGTTCGTGGGTGAGGCGGGTCGCGGTCGTTACCTGGAGCGAGAGACGACGCACTTTTAATCGAACAAACACAATCTGCAGATTCTCGGCGCCACCAGCGGCCGGCGATAATGTGCGGGATTTTCGGATAACCTGATTGCCTGTGTTCCCGAAATACTGGACCATGTCGGCCCGAATGAGTGGCTCGACCAGTCCAATCGCTCCGGACGTCGATCCGGCTGTATTCCCGGATCTGGAATACAGCCATCTATATAATGAGGACCTGGCACCGGTTCCCCCGGAGAAACGAAAGTGGCGGGTCGGCAGCTTCGCCGCGCTGTGGATCTCGATGTCGGCTTGCATCCCCACCTACATGCTGGCCTCGTCATTGATCGGAACCGGCATGAACTGGTGGCAGGCGATTGTCACCATTTTCCTGGGCAACCTGATTGTGCTCGTGCCGATGGTGTTGAATGCGCATGCCGGCACCCGCTACGGAATCCCCTTCCCTGTGTTCTGCCGCGCATCATTTGGCACGCGCGGCGCAAACATCCCCGCATTAATGCGCGCATTTGTGGCGTGCGGCTGGTTTGGAATTCAGACGTGGATCGGCGGCAACGCCATCTACAAGATCAGCTCGGTGTTCGCGCCTTCGTTAGCCACCGGCTCTGCCGGGTTTCTCGGGATCAACCTGGCGCAGTTCGTCTGCTTCATGTTTTTCTGGGCGGTCAACATCCTGGTTGTCTACAAAGGCATCGATTGCATCCGCTGGTTGCTGAACATCAAAGCGCCACTGCTGATTGCCCTCGGACTATTATTGCTGTGGTGGGCTTATCAGAAAGGCGGTGGATTCGGCCCGATCCTGGCCCAGCCATCGGTGTTCGACGCTGGTCAACCGAAGGCCGGACAGTTCTGGAAGTTTTTCGTGCCGGCGCTCACCGGAATGATTGGTTTTTGGGCAACGTTGTCCCTAAACATTCCGGACTTCTCTCGCTACGCCTGTTCGCAGCGCGACCAGGTCCTGGGCCAGGCGTTAGGCCTGCCACTCACCATGGCGCTCTACTCCTTCATCGGCGTGGCCGTTACTTCAGCCACGACGATTATCTACGGGCACACGATCTGGGATCCGGTGGACGTCCTCACCCGTTTCACGAATCCGGTTGTGCTGGTTGTTGCAATGCTGGCGCTCTGCATCGCCACTCTGGCCACAAATATCGCGGCTAATGTCGTTAGCCCGGCGAACGATTTTTCCCACCTGTCGCCACGCCGCATCTCTTTCCGTACGGGCGGACTGATTACCGGCGTCATTGGCATTCTGATGATGCCATGGAAACTGGTAGCCGATCCGTCGGGCTACATTTTTGCATGGCTGGTCGGTTACAGCGCGTTGTTAGGGCCGATCGGGGGCATCATGATTGCCGATTATTATGTCTGGCGTCGCAGGAAGCTGCATCTCGCCGCGCTTTACCAGCCCAATAGCGAATACCGCTTCACCGGCGGATTTAGTTTGATCGCAATTTTTGTCCTGCTGGTGGCAGTGCTGCCGAATCTTCCCGGATTTCTCGTCACGGTGAAGCTGGTCGACGCCGCTGCGGTCCCCGCATTTTTCGTTCGGCTCTACGATTATGCCTGGTTCGTCGGATTTGCGATCGGTTTCGTGCTCTATTTGTTATTGCGCTACATCTTTGACAAAACCAGGGCCACCCTGCCGCTGTTCGATTCGGACGTAGCAGCGCGCGCAGCAGCCTGAGTCTGAACAGAGCGCTTCCGAGAGATTCATGAAAACACCTGACCTGCCACCGTTTGATCATAAACCAGCAAAGTATGATGGCCCTCCAGCCGATGAGGTTTTGCGCCTGCGCAAACAGTTCCTCAATCCCGGGATCTTTATCTACTACAAGAAGCCCATCATGCTGGTGGAAGGCAGGATGCAATACGTGTGGGACGAACACGGCCGTCGTTATCTCGACGCTTTAGGAGGAATTGTAACGGTCAGTGTCGGCCACTGTCATCCCTACGTTGTTGCGGCGGCACGAAAACAAAACGAGACCCTCCAACACTCGACCACCATCTATTTGCATCCGAACATCGCCGAATACGCCGAGAAGCTGGCCTCGAAAATGCCGGGCGAGCTGAAGGTCTGCTATTTCGTCAACTCCGGGTCGGAGGCGAACGATCTCGCGCTGCTCATGGCTCGAGCTTACACCGGCAATTATGATGTCGTTGCCCTGCGCAACGCCTACCACGGCGGTAATGCCCTAACGATGGGCCTGACAGCACATCGAACCTGGAAATTCAACGTCCCGCACAGCTTCGGAGTGCATCACGCCATCGCTCCCGATCCCTACCGTGGGTTGTGGGGACGGGAGGATGCCGAGGCCGGCACGAAGTACGCAGCCGATGTGAAAAATCTGCTCGACTACGGCACCTCCGGACAGGTCGCTGCGTTCATCGCCGAATCGATTCAGGGCGTCGGCGGATGCGTGGTATTTCCGGACGGTTATCTGAAACAGGCTTACGAGCATATCCGCGCCGCTGGCGGTGTATGCATTGCCGATGAGGTCCAGGCCGGCTTTGGCCGAACCGGCACTCATTACTGGGGGTTCGAAACCCAGGGAGTTATCCCCGACATTGTGACCATGGCCAAAGGCATCGGCAACGGCTGCCCGTTAGGCGCGGTGGTCACGACTCCAAAGATCGCTGCTACCCTCGCATCGCGCACTCACTTCAATACATTTGGAGGAAACCCGGTGGTCAGCGCTCAGGGCAAAGCGGTTCTGGAAGTAATCGATCAGGAAAAACTCCAGGAAAACTCACTCACCGTCGGCAATCATCTTCTGGAGGGCCTCGGCCGGCTCAAGCAGAAGCACAACTTAATCGGTGACGTGCGCGGTAAAGGTCTGATGCTCGGGATTGAACTGGTGAAGGATCGAACGTCGAAAGAGCCGGCCAAGGAAGAATGCGCGCAGGTCGTCGAATTGGCCAAGGACATGGGGCTTCTGTTAGGCAAAGGGGGATTGTGGGGACAGACGATCCGTTTTTCTCCACCGATGTGCGTCAACCGGCAGGACGCTGATTTTCTCCTCGAAGTGCTGGGCCAGGCATTTAGCAAGCTGTGACGCTGTGCCGGTTTGCCAGGCGGCCACTCCTTGGCACAACCAGGTCTTCAACAGTGGAGGGACGAGCTTGTCTCGTCCCATAAATCGATCTTACCGAATGAGGGAAACGGCGAACGCAGCGCATTAGTGGGACGAGACAAGCTCATCCCTCCGCAGTTAGACGCGAATACCGTGCCGCCGCCGCCGCTACTTAATGTACCGCCAGTTGTGCTTCTTGCCCTCGCTCAACCATTCGATGGCAGTATCGAGCCGGCGCTTGCGAGTCTCTTCCCGTTTCGCGCTGACGATCCACTCCACGTATTCCCGTTTGCCGCTGGCGCTGAGGTCTTCGAACGTCTTGCCGGCGCTGGCATTCTTGCCTAACGCCTTCAACAAATCCGGCGGCGTCTTGAACGGCGGGCGCTTTTTCGGTTTATTGCGTCCCGGCACCTTTGCGCCGGAATCGTTCAACTCAGCGGCTTTGCGGACGTAGGCGATCAGCGTCTTCTCTGGCGGCAGATCGTCTAACGATCTGACACGGCCGAATTGACCCATCGCATCCTTACTCGTGTTCCCGTTAGGCAGCAGAATCAGTTTCGATTTCCAAAATCCAAACGCGCAATGTTTCTTGAACGCGGCCATTCCACACATGATGCCGTTGTAATCGAAGTGCGGCATACTCCATTTGATCGTCTCCTCCACCTCCGGGCAGCCGGTGTGAACGGCTTTTCGCAGATATTTTAAAATCGGTTTGGCGAATAGCGCCGCATTCTTGATGTAGGCGTCAACTCGCGGATCTTTCTTGCCCATGTCCGCATCATGAAATCGCTGTCGTCGCAGCGTCAATTCCAAACGCTCCGGTTACGCGAGAGCTCTTTCCGATGTTCCCCTTGTCTGTGACGACTGCGGTGCCATGATCACCTGTGCGCGCAACCCGGAAACTGGCCAAGGTTTTCTCCGTCGATTCTCTGCGGAGTCTGTCCGAGCATGCAACGCGCTGGACCCATCCGGTGAGCGCCAGGAAGATTCGGGCAACTGTCGACCAAGCCGCGCTGGACAGACTGCGTGAGAAATATCCGCGCAGGGCGGACTCTCCAAAGATCAATCAATTCGAAGACGCCGACTACTGGATAAAGATCAACCTCAAACGGGTTCAGGACCTTTGGCTGGATCGCAGCAGCCCAATGCGAATTCTCGACCTCGGATGTGGTTCCGGATTTTTCCTCTACATCTGCAAACTATTCGGGCACGACGTGGTCGGCCTTGATCGGGACACCAATCCGATGTTTCGCGCGATCGTAGAATTTCTGGGCGTGCCCCGCATCGATTCAGACATCGAGCCTTATGTTCACCTGTCAGGCGTCGGCGCGCCGTTCGATCTCGTTACCGCCTATCGCATCTGCTTTCAGCGCATTCCAACCGACAAGAAAGGCGTCTGGCGGGAATGGGGTCCTGGTGAATGGGAGTTCTTCTTGAATGACGTTCGGACCCGCATCCTGCGGCCGCAGGGCAGGCTTCTACTCGATTTCAATCCCCGCGACGACGGCACCTACTCCGATCCAGAGGTGCGTGAACTATTCAAATCTGAAGGAGCACGGTTTTTCCGGTCAAAAGTCTTATTCGGGTCGAGGCGTGGAGAGCAGCCGAAATTCAAAATTCTCGAACCGGCTGACAATCGCGACAGAGCGCTGGTGCAATAAGGCGCTAAAGCACTCGGCGCATGCAGCAACAGGGCGATGAGCGGGGCGATGGAGTCTGATACCGGTGAAGGATTACGCGCAATGGTGCGCGCCTTTCGCCACCGGAATTTTCGCCTGTACTTTGGCGGCCAGAGCATCTCGCTCATTGGCACATGGATTCAGCAGATCGCGCTGAGTTGGACGATCTATCAACTGACGCATTCGAGCTTCCTGTTAGGCGTGGTCAGTTTTGCCGGGCAGTTGCCGCTGTTCCTTCTCACGCCGTTCGCCGGGGTGTTGGTCGATCGCTTCAATCGACACCGGATTCTTATCATCACGCAAAGCCTCGCCCTCGTTCAGGCATTTGCTCTGGCAGTGGTCGTGTCTACTGGAGCGCTGCAAGTTTGGAATTTGATCGCGCTCAATGTGTTCGCCGGCGTCATCCTGGCAGTTGATCTCACGGCGCGGCAGGCATTCATCGTTGACATGGTCGGCTCCGGTCATGATCTGCCGAACGCCGTCGCGCTAAACGCTTTTGTAATCAATGGAGGGCGAATGCTCGGACCCGCTATTGCCGGTCTGTTGCTGACCGTGGTTTCCCCGGCTGTGTGCTTCTATGCCAACGCCGTCAGCTACATACCGGTCATTGCCGCGTTGATCGCTATGAAAGTGACGAAGCAACAAATGCCTGCCGACGACTCAACGCCCGTGGAAGATTTGATGGAAGGAATCAATTATGCCGTCGGATTTCCGCCGATCTGGACTGTGCTGGCGCTGGTTGGACTCGTTAGTCTGGCAGGGCTTCCCTATGCCGTACTAATGCCAATTTTTGCGGCGGAAGTTTTGCGCGGCGATGCTCACACTCTTGGGTGGCTGATGATGGCGCCGGGCGTCGGTGCCCTGGTCGCAACTATCTACCTGGCGTCGCGCAAGAGCATCTATGGCGCAGGCCGGCGGATTGCCTCCGGTGCAATCCTGTTTGGCGCAGGTCTCGTCGGCCTTGGTTTTTCGAAGCACCTGGCTGTCGCGCTATTTGCATTGGCGTTCGTCGGCCTCGGGATGATCGTGCAACTCGCCACCTGCAACACTATTTTGCAAACGATCGTGGAAGACGATAAACGCGGCCGCGTCATGAGCCTGTACACCATGGCGTTCATGGGCATGGCTCCGTTCGGCAGCATCCTCGGGGGCGCTATTGCCCATCGGATCGGCGTGCCGCTGACGTTTGTTTGCGGAGGTTTCATCTGTCTGGCTGGCGGCGCACTTTTCGCCGCGAGAATTCCCGCGCTCCGGCCGCACGTTCTGCCGATCTATCGTCGGAAAGGAATTATTCCGCAGGTGGCCGAAGGATTGCAAAACGCTTCATCCCTGCTCCGCAGCGAGCGCCGATAACGTTCTTTCGCGATAAACGCGCACGCGCGCGCGGACCTGATGTTCCGTACGGAACACTTAAAGTATCTCGTCTGAATTCCTCTTCTCGGACGAACACAAAGAATTGGCTCAAGCGCGCCCCCGTTTTAGAGTCAACCATGATTTTCCGGGCCATTGTCTTCATTTTTGGCGTGAGCATTTCGTCGGCCGTTCTCGCCGACGAAGGCATGTGGCTGTTCAACAATCCTCCGCTGAAGCAGTTCAAGGACAAATACCAGTTTGAACCTTCGTCCGACTGGCTTGAGCATCTACAGCGTTCCGCCGTTCGATTTAATTCCGGCGGGAGCGGATCCTTCGTATCGCCCAACGGGCTGGTGATTACCAACCATCACGTAGGGTCTGATACGCTTCAGAAAATGAGCGATCAGCAGCATAATTATGCCCGCGATGGCTTTTATGCTGCCAAACCGGCCGACGAAGTGAAATCAAGTGACCTCGAACTGAACGTTCTGGTGTCGATCGAAGATGTAACCGATCGGGTAAACGCAGCTATTAAACCTAACATGTCGCCGGCGCAGGCCGGCTCAACGCGCGATGCCGCGATTGCGACCATCGAAAAAGAAAGCAAGGAAAAGACCGGCCTTCGCTCCGATGTCGTTTCGCTCTATCAGGGCGGGCTTTACCATCTTTATCGGTACAGGCGATATGACGACGTACGGCTGGTGTTTGCTCCGGAACAGCAGATCGCGTTTTACGGAGGCGATCCCGATAACTTCGAATATCCCCGCTACAATCTGGATATCTGCATCTTTCGCGCTTACGAGAACGGAGAACCGGCAAAGATCGACCACTACCTGAAATGGAATTCCAATGGTCCGGCCGACGGCGAGCTGACGTTCGTCAGTGGCAGCCCGGGACGCACCGATCGCCAGCTGACCGTGGACGAACTTGCCGACCGGCGCGATCGCGAGGTGCCGGAATGGCTGCGAATGTTCAATCGCCGGGAGGTTCTTCTGAATGCCTGGAGCCAGCGTTCTTTCGAGAACGCGCGTCGGGCGCGGGCAGACCTTTACGGCAACCAAAATAATCGGAAACGCTATGGCGGGTACACCGCCGCGTTATTCGATCCGGAGATTTGGACCGCATTCGCCCAACGGGAAAAGACTCTTCGCGACGCCATGTCGCGCAATGATGCAACGAAATCTGCGTTGGCGGCGTACGATCGAATCAAGCAAGCGCAGTTTGAAATCGCTCGGATCGCTCCGCGTTATTCTTATCTCGAACAGGAACGGGCAGTGCCGATCGGCTACCGTGGACCCCGCGCAGCTGTTGGTGACCTGTTTAAGTTTGCCCGTCTGCTCACCCGTGCTGTCGATGAACGGGTCAAGCCGAATGGAGACCGGCTGCCCATGTTCCGGGAGAGCGCAAAAGAGTCACTTGAGCTGGCGCTATTTTCAAACGAACCGGTGCATGAAGACTACGAAATACTAACGCTGGGCGATTCTTTAACAGATTTCGCCGAGAAATTTGGCGCTAACGACAATCTGGTGAAGCAGTTGTTAGCCGGCAAATCGCCGCGCGCGCGCGCGATTGAGCTCGTCACCGGCACCAAGCTGAAGGACGTGGCATTTCGGAAGGAACTGTACAACAAAGATGCCGCCGCACTCGTCGCGGCGCATGATCTGATGCTGGATTTTGCCCGTCTGATCGAAACCCCGGCCGTACAGATGCTAAAAGCTCAGGAAGCCCAGGAAGAGATCAAGAAGCAGGCATATGCCGAAATCGCCAAGGCGCGTTTCGCGTTACAGGGGACAAACACCTATCCCGACGCAACGTTCACGCTTCGGTTATCCTACGGGGCAGTGCGCGGCTACGAAGAAGAGGGAAAGCCGGTAGCACCGTTCACGGATTTCGCTGGAATGTATCAGCGGGCCGCTGATCACAAAAACCGGCAGCCTTTCGATCTGCCGCCGCGGTGGATCGATCACAAATCGGCTTTGAACATGCAGACAAAATTCAATTTCGTTTCCGATGCCGACATCATCGGCGGCAATAGCGGCAGCCCGGTAGTCAACAAAGCGAACGAGTTCGTTGGGATTATTTTTGACGGTAACATTCAGTCGCTGGCGCTGGATTGTGTCTACGCCGACAAACAGGCGCGGGCGGTGAGCGTGGACAGCGCGGCGATTACCGAAGCGCTGAGAAAAGTTTACGACGCCGGCGCGTTAGCGGACGAATTGGAAGGAAAGAAGTAGCGCGGGCAGTATGGCGTGACGAGTGAGTGATCAGTCACCAATGATCAGTAATCGGTGACCAGATGGCGATCGAGGTCGATCGCCGCTACCAACAAGCGGCGTGGGTTATCGGATAGCGACCGGGTCAATGGCCGCAGGCCTATGGTAGCGGCGGCTCACCGAGCCGCCATCTTCTCGAGCCCGTCACGGTCAAGCACGTAGGGCCAATCGTCAGCACTGGAAGTCAGTCCAGCTCGAACAGGATTTTGCCGGATGTATTCGGCTTTACCTAGAGCTTTCCTCTCTGCCTTTCGCGTGAAGGTGCTCTGTGGCACAACCAGATGGCGATCGAGGTCGATCGCCGCTACCAACAAGCGGCGTGGGTTATCGGATAGCGACGGGGTCAATCGCCGCACGCCTATGGTAGCGGCGGCTCACCGAGCCGCCATCTTCTCGAGCCCGTCACGGTCAAGCACGTAGGGCCAATCGTCAGCACTGGAAGTCAGTCCAGCTCGAACAGGATTTTGCCGGATGTATTCGGCTTTACCTACCAGGCTCTCGTCGGCGCGGAGTCGGTGATCGAAGTAGTTCCTTTGCCAGTGAATTCCGGCGAACTTTGTCGTCGCGCGCTTGAAGTTCTGGATCACCCCTGAAACCGGCTTATGGCCGCCGACTGATATCAGCGTATGCAAATGATCCGGCATCAAAAGCAGCACAAGCAGGTGCCAGCTCTCCTGACAGTCATACATCGCAGCCGTTTCGAATATGTGTTTTGCGACGCGGCCGCGGCAAAGTTGATTCGTGCTACGCTGTTGGCAGCAAATGGTAATGAAATAAATGGCACCGAACCGTGCCTGAAAATGTCCGGAATGATTGAGAGCCTTTCGCGTGAAGGTGCTCTCGAATTTGTGCGACACGACCAGATGGCGATCGGGGTCGATCGCCGCTACCACAAAGGCCGGTCGAGCGGATGTTTCATTTTACGGCGCTGAGCTCGCCTAACAGCTTTTTCCAACGGGCCCAGGCTTCATCCCGCGCTTTCCGATCACTTTCGCGCCCGTTCGGGTTGTTAGGCTCGCCGGATCTCATAAATCCGTGACCTGCGCCCTTGTAGATGACCGGTTCATATTTTTTGCCGGCTGCTTTCATCAACTCCTCGGCCTTTGGAATAGTGGCATCCACTCTCTCGTCGTTCTCGCCGTAGAATCCGTAGACCGGGCAAGGAATCTTCCCGGCGTCGCCTGCTTTATCGACGGCCGTTCCGTAAAAGGAGTAGGCCGCGCTCAACTTCGGATTCATGGACGCGTACTGAAATGTCCAGCCGCCGCCCCAGCAAAATCCGCAGACAGCCAGTTTGCCACTGGCTGCAGGAATTTTGGTGAGGGCATACTCGGCCGTCGCGTCGAGATCCGATTTCACCTGATCCTGGGTTAGCGCGGAGATCGCCTTTCGGGAGCCGTCGACGTCTTCATACTTTTGGCCGCTAAGCAGATCAGGCGCTATGGCAATCACCCCGGCTTCGGCCAATTCATCGCACATGCTGCGCACCCAATCGGTTAGGCCAAAAATCTCGTGGATCACAATGACAACCGGGGCCTTTTCGTTGCGTTCGGGATAAACCACGAAGGCCTTGATTGTGCGATCACCCGATTTGAGATCCACCCACTCGCCGTGGCGGGGCGAACTGTTCAGACGATCCTTGCCAAAGTCTTTTACTTCCTGTCCGTGTGCAGCCGCGACCAGAAGCGTGATGAATGAGAAGCAAATTAATCGCATGTCATTGATCCCGGGTAATGATCAACAGCTTACACCCGTCCGTTAGACCGTAGCAGCAGTCGTCGTCGCTCGTCCTCTCCCGATCAGAGCATCGATGCTCAGTCGGCCCGGGCCATAGAAAAAGATGAACAGGAAAACGAAACAATACATTACCGCTGATTCGCCGTGATTTATGATTGGAAAAAATCCGCCATGTACGTGGGCCATAAAGTAGGCAACGGCCATCTCACCGCTCGCGACGAATGCAGCAATCCGGGTGACGAAACCAAACGCGATCAGGAAGCCGGCGACCAGTTCGATCCACGCGCCCAGCACCATGATTGTACCCTCCGGATGGCCGTGCCCGCCCGGCGGAAAACCCAGGAGCTTTTGTCCGCCATGACAGGCAAACAGCAATCCCACGATCAGGCGCATGATGCAGTAAACCGTATCGGCGTAGCGATTAAGAAAGTTCATAAACCGAAGCTGATAACACCGCTGTCCAGTGTCAAGAATTTCGGCAGCCTGAAGTCTCTTCCGCCGTTTAACCGCGTTGCGCTTGAGATCGCGGAGGATTGTTGGTGCAAACTCCGGATTCCGATTGGAAATTGGGCCGTCGGCGGGCCTGCCAAAGTATCGTTGCGATAGCCGCTGACCAAGCCGGGACAGTCAAGTCAGAGGTGCGACATCCGACACCGAGGCTACAGTTAAACCGGGGTGAAGATCCATATCGGCTGCTCAGGGTGGTTCTACTGGCATTGGCGCGGAATCTTTTACCCCGAAGGCAATCGTACCGACAGCTGGTTCAAGCATTACGTGCAGAACTTCGATACCGTGGAGCTGAACGCCCCCTTCTACTCCTGGCCTAAGGACGCAACGGTAAAATCGTGGCGCCGGAATGCGCCGGAAGATTTTCGCTATTCGGTCAAGGTGAACAGTCTGATTACGCACGAGAAACGGCTGCGCCGAACGAAAGCACTGATCGACAAATTTTGCGGCATCGAATCCATCCTGGGCGCAAAACTGGGCTGTTTCCTGTTCCAGTTTCCGCCGAGCTATCGCTACACACCGTCGCGCCTCAAAAGCATCATCAACCAGCTGGACGCGCAGCTACCGCACGTCGTGGAGTTTCGACACAAAACGTGGTGGCGAACAGCGGTATACCGCGCATTCGAAAAACGTGGCCTGACATTTTGCTCGGTTAGCAGTCCGAGATTGCCGTCGGATCTGATTACGACTAACGAGCGCATCTACGTTCGTTTTCATGGGACCAGCCGCTGGTACCGGCACGATTACTCCGCTGACGAACTCAGCCAATGGGCTGAGAAGATTCAGGCCAGCGGCGCGAAGGAAGCGTGGATCTATTTCAATAATGATCGCGAGGGATTCGCGATTCACAATGCAAGGAAACTCAGAGACCTGCTGTCGGGGTGAGCGCCCAGGTGGAGATAGGCTGGGCATCTGAGCTAAAACGGGGACCGCGCGGTTAGGCCGCAGCGACCGTCGGTTATGCTGAACACGTCGCTCGAGCATTGAGTGATAGCTACAGAACAAAGCACAGCTATGTCATCTCGAGCGCAGTCGAGGGACCCTCAATCGCAGTGCACGTCACGCAAGTAGGAGAGGTCCCTCGACTTCGCTCACGATGACAACGTTTTCGCCGGGATCCAGCTCTTCGGCAGTCAACACACGACCCAACACAAGGGGCGATTCAATGTGGCCGCACCGAAACCATACCTACACTAGCTCAGCTGAGTCAGCGAAGCGCCGCACCGTCCAAGATATGCGTCCGCGCTGCGGGCGTATGTCGACTACGGCAATCGCAAATCAGAGTGCCGAAACCTGCCGCGTCACGATCAGGAAATCCTGCTGTTCCCATTCCCGGGTAAGATCCGCTTTCAGCTGAGTGAAATATTTGCGCGCCGCCGATTCATCGTTCACCAGCACCCGCAAGATTTCGACCCGATCGCGGAAGGTGTGATCGCCAATTTTCCAGAGACCCTCGTTTTCCTGCCGGAAATGGGTGAGGCCACCGAACTCATCGACCAGCCGTTTTTTGAGAGCTCGCAGCTTCTCCGGATCGATGCGGCGGCCATCGTTATAATGCAACGGGACGTAAAGCTCATATTCGAGCATGGGCGAGATATTGGGCTGGAGCTCGTCCGTCGCGCAACCATCAAGACTGTCATCGCGCTTGTAAGGCGCCATCCGAGTATCGGGGTGAACTCCGAGAACGGACTCAGTTTTTAAGGCCATTGTTACTTACTACTACGGCGGGGCTGCATCGTTTAGTCGTGCGGCTGCTAAGGTGTATTCAACTTACCGACTCGAACACAAGACTAACTGTCTTCCGCCGGCGAGTGAGGGTCCCGCGAGCCCGCCGCACCAAGTTCCGCTGGCAACACAAATCCCCAGCTATAGCCCATCAAATCAGGCCGCTTTTTTGTGTCTATGCGGATGTTTCGCCGCGCGCTTGCTGTGCGCAGTCTTCCTGGCGCCGCCGCCGGCTTTTTCAAGGCTTTTCTGCAACACCGACACGAGATCGATGACCTTCGTCGGCTTGGGTGCTTTCTTCGGCTTCTCTTCGATTTCTTCGCCCCCGTGTTCGACCTTTTCTTCGATCACCTTCATCACTGCTTCGCGGTAATCGTCATGGTATCTCTCAGGATCCCATTTCGACGTCATGCTGCCGACCAGCGCCTTCGCCATGTCCATTTCCCGCTTACCGGCCTCCAGTTTTTTCGGCACATGCAATTTACTGGCGTCGGCAAGTTCATCAGCGAAGTGCATCAACTCCAACACCAGCACTCCATTATCCGGTTTGACGCCGGCGAGGTATTGCCGGGTCTTGATCACGACCTTGGCGATTCCGACCTTGTTACTGTCCTTGAGCGAATCGCGTAACAGAACGTAAGCCTTGTCCCCACCCTTCTGGGGCTCCAGATAGTACGGCTTGTAGAAGAACATCGGATCGATCTCGTCCTGCTCGACGAAGTCCTGAATATCGACCGTCTGAGTCGCTTCGAGATCGACTCGGGCGAAGTCCTCCTCTTTCAGAACAACGTACTTTCCCTTCTCGTATTCATAACCCTTAACGATGTCGTTCCAAGACACCTCTTTGCCATCCTTCTCCGCCACGCGTTTATAATTGATCGGGCTCAAGTCGGTCTTCCGAAGCATGCGGAACTTGAGGTCTTCTTTTCGGGTCGCCGGATAAAGGGCGATTGGGATGTTGACCAAACCAAAACTGATACTGCCTTTCCAAATTGCTCGCATAGCTACAGTTATTTCGTTTCTGAAAGCAAAAATGCGCGGCATCGAAAGAATCGAGGGATTCCTGCGCAGGTGAATGGGTGCTGCGGCAAAGATGGCGATTGAGGTCAATCGCCGCTACCATTTACCCACTCAGCGCGGCCTCAACCCAAACGCGATCTTCATCTCACCTTGGTAGCGGCGGTTCACCGAACCGCCACGGTTCAGCGCGAATGCACCGAGTGGGGCTAGGCGGCCAACTCGAGGCGTGACCGCTCGATTCCCCGAAGCTCAAACAACCGGATCAGCGTTTCTTCGATCAAGTTGTTAGGGCAGGAAGCACCGGCAGTGATCCCGACCACAACCGGGCCTGGTGGCAACCAGAAGTGGGACACCACTTCACGTTTCTCGTGAAGATTGTAGTGCTGGATTTCCGTCGCGGATACCAATCGCGAGGCGTTCAGTACAAAATAGGTTGGTAGTTTTTCTTCGCCCATCTCGGCCAGATGCGAGGTATTCGAGCTGTTGTAGCCGCCCACCACCAGCAGCAAATCCAGTTTCACATCAAGCAACTCGCGCAGAGCATCCTGTCGCTCCTGAGTAGCCCCGCAGATGGTATCGAAAAACCTGAAATTGTTTTCCGCCGACTGGAAGCCGTCACGATCAATGATCGCTTTGCGGATCCGGCGTTGCACTTCTTCGGTCTCACCGCGCAACATCGTGGTCTGATTGGCAACACCTATGGTCGTCAAATGCAGATCAGGGTCGAAACCGGCAGAGTAAGCGCCTTTAAATTTTTCGAGGAACGCCTGTTTATCGCCGCCCTGCCGGATGTAATCACAAACGTAATCGGTATCAGCCAGCGTCAGCACCACCAGGTAATGTCCTTTGCCGTCGCCAAGGGCGCGCGAGCTGGTCGCTTTAGTCTCCTCGTGTTCGGCCTTACCGTGAATAATAGAGGTGGCGGATTCACTGGCGTATTTGCGCACCCGTTTCCAGACGCTCATCACGTCGCCGCAGGTTGTGTCCACGATCTGGCAACCGCGCTCCTTGATCTGCTGGAGCATCGACAACTCAGTGCCGAATGCGGGAACAATCACCACATCTTCGGGCTGCAGATCCGATATCTCGGCCTGTTTGTTTCGGCCGGTCAGGTTTTTGATGCCTAACGACGCGATCTGCTGGTTCACCTCCGGGTTGTGAATGATCTCTCCCACAATAAACAGCCGCCGGTCCTTGAACACTTTCCGGGCGGCGTAAGCGAGATCGATCGCGCGCTCGACGCCGTAACAGAAGCCGAACTGCTTCGCCAGTCGCACCGTCGTATCGCCGATTGAAATCAATCCCCCGGCGCGGCGCACCTTATCCACGATGTCGCTGCGGTAATGAGACTCCACCTGCTGCTGCACCGCCGCCATGACGTCGGGGGTCCGGAGGTTGACTTTCTCGCGCGCTGTTGTGCCGCTCGAAATCAGGTTTGTGCTCATGGCCAGAAACTATACCGCGACAGAGGTCACGCCGCTATGGCTAACCTGCGCCCGACTCTGCTTACGAAGCCGTGGTTATTGATCAACCAGGAGTGGCCCTGGCGGATCCTTGAACCAGCTGGCGGACATCATCTGCGCACGTGGAGGGTCCGGATCCCGGCTCTGATCGAGACGCTGCACCATTTTCCCGTACAGCTTATCTTCCGGCAGCGACGTTTCAATGTCGACCGGGGTGCCGATCTGGACCAAAGCGAACAGTCGAGCCGCCGCCTCGCGATGCAGCCGAACACAGCCGTGGGTGTGAGCCACTGGCCAAACGAATCCTTCGTGGAAGCCGTATGCCGGCTTGAATTCGCACCAATAGGCCATCGGATAGCCACGATCAGGCTCGCTGGCCCGCCGACGGTTCTTCTCCTTGTTATAAATCGTGAAGTGACCAGTTGGAGTCTCGGCCCCCGGCTTACCCACGTTACCCTGAACGGCCATCAGGAGGCGGTCGCCTTCCATTACATAAAGGTTCTGGGTGGAGGTGGAAAGTTTCACTCGCACCTTTGATGGATCATGTGGTCGATAGGCCGTCACGTGATAGTTGCCACTACTACGAGAAGCAAGAGGACCGGTAGCGCAGCCGTTGAACAGCACAACCACAACGGCCAGAAGCAGGAAGTTCAGTTTGGACACAATTCGCATAACTTCCCTACTGGAGAATTGACCAGGGCTGTTGTCAACCCGTCGTGTCATCGTTCCCCGCGTTTCCTTCGGCGATCATCCGGTCGAACGCATTCCAATTCTGGGCGTAGAACGGATACTGCCGGTCGGGCTCATGCGGTTTGTAACGCCAATGTTTGTACATCCACAACCATGGCTCCGGTTGTTTCCGCACATATGGTTCGAACGAGTCCCAGCAGGCCTGGGCAATCTGTTGAAGCGTCATCGTGTTGGTGTTCTCGATCTGCCGATGAAACACGATACGGTAACGTCCGCGCGGCAGTGGTTCGCAATGCGCCGGGATCACTGGCGCACCGGTCTTCTGATGCAGCCACGCATGGGCGGATGTCAGACTGGTTTTGAGCCCAAAGCAGTTTACCGCCACTGCCCCTTGCCGCGGCGGAACGGTAAGATCCACTAGTAACGCGGTGCGCCCTTTTCGGCGGAGGACCTTGTATAGCCTAACGATTCCGCGATCGCGTGGAATCAACTCGTGACCCGATTGCTGCCGCAGCGCCCGATAGACTTCGTCCAACCGCTGGTTCTTGAACTCCTCTGAGATAATCGTCCCGGGAAGGCCCGCGAATCCGCAGGCCAGACCTAGCCACTCGAAATTGCTGTAATGAAAACAGGCGATAATGAAGCTTCGCTCCGGCCCACCGTTTCGCGCGCTCTCCTCAAAGTTCTCGAATTCGATATAGTCTCTAAAATTGGCGACCGTTAGGCGAGGGCTCCACAGCAGGTCGATCGCGGACTGGGCAAAATGACGGTAAGACGCGCGCAGCACGCGATGCCTCTCGCCAGGACTCATCTGATCGCCAAACGCCGCTTCCAGATTGCTCAGGGCCACTTCCCGGCCCTTCCGGTCGAAAATTGAGGCCGCCGTGCCTAACCATTTGGCGAGGAGAAGGCACAAAGCACGCGGCAGCAACGGCACCAGCTTCGTGGCGCCGACCAGCCCCAGCCATTCCAGCCGGTAGCGTAGTTGTTTCGCTCCTGAAACCATGATCCGCCGCAGCTTAGCGTGCCCGGGCTACCTGTCGCCACATCTCTGGAGCGCCAGGCACCGATCACAATCCGTGGCCGCCATGGCATCACGAAACGGCGAAATACCGATGCTGCGACAGCACCCCCATGATTGACTTGAAGTGGATCAACCTTAGGTTGAAAAAGCGTACGTCTGCCGCGCGCGCGACCACCGTGAAAAACGTTCTTTTTGTCTGTACCGGCAACATTTGTCGGAGCCCCATCGCAGAGGGACTTTTCCGCCAATTAATCGGAAATCGAAAGGATATCGAGGTCGGATCCGCCGGCGTTCATGCGGTTCGTGGCCAGCCGCCGAGCCTCTATGCCGTGCAGGTTTGCGCAGACAGTGGAGTAGACATCAGCGGACTTCGAAGCCAACCGTTGACTCCGGCACTGGTCGAACGCGCCACCCACATTTTCGCAATGACCGGCGCCCACTTGGAGACGATTCAGCTACTGTTTCCGCAGGGCAGCGAGAAATCTTACCTGCTGCGCGAATTCGAAGAACCCGGCACCACCGTTTGGCGCGATGTGCCTGATCCCATCGGTCTCGGACGCGACGTTTACGAAGTCTGTTCGAAGACCATTAAAAACGCTTTACCGAGTGTGCTCGCGTTCGTAGAACAAAATGCACTCGTTCCGCCGGGTTCGTCCCGCAAGAGTGGCTCTTCTTCCTATTCCATGGGCGATATTCCACACCAGGTTCACACCGGCAACGCACCCCAGCAATGGGTCTACGGTGAAGCCCTGCGCCGGGCAGATCCGGAAATTTTCGACGTGGTCAGGGCCGAGGAAAACCGGCAGCGGGAAAACATCGAGCTGATTGCCTCCGAGAATTTCACCAGCCGCGCGGTCATGGAAGCGCAGGGCAGCGTCCTAACGAATAAATATGCCGAAGGTTATCCAGGAAAGCGTTGGTACGGCGGCTGTGAGAACGTCGATGTCGCTGAGCAACTCGCGATCGACCGGGCGAAACGGCTGTTCGGCGCCGAGCACGTCAACGTGCAACCGCACAGCGGCGCGCAGGCAAATATGGCGGTGTATTTCGCCGCCATTAAGCCCGGGTCGAAGATCCTAACGATGAACCTCGCCCACGGAGGTCATCTGACGCACGGGCATCCGGCGAATTTTTCGGGTAAGTTTTATCAAGTTACCCACTACGGAGTCTCAGAGAAGACCGAGCAGATCGATTATGACGCGCTTCAGAAGCAAGCCGAAGAAGCGCGGCCGGTCATGATTACCGCCGGAGCTTCAGCTTATCCGCGCCTTCTCGATTTCCCGCGGCTTCGCCAGATTGCGGATTCGGTCGGGGCGATCTTGTTCATTGATATGGCGCACATTTCCGGGTTAGTGGCCGGCGGACAACATCCAAGCCCGATCCCGCACGCGCACTTCGTCACTACGACCACGCACAAAAGCCTTCGTGGGCCGCGCGGCGGCATCGTCATGTGTCAGCAGAAGTTTGCCAAGGAAATCGACTCGATGCTTTTCCCTGGAATTCAGGGTGGCCCTTTAATGCACGTAATTGCGGCGAAGGCGGTCTGCTTCCACGAGGCATTGCAGCCGCAATTTCGCGATTACCAGCGCCAGGTCGTGGTGAACGCAAAAGCGCTGGCCGCCGGATTGAGCAAACACGGATTTCGGATTGTGTCCGGAGGAACCGACAACCACCTGATGCTGGTCGATCTCCGGCCAAAGGAGATCAACGGAAAACAAGCGCAGGAAATACTCGACCGCGCCGGGATCACCGTTAACAAAAACGCAATTCCGTTTGATACTTATCCGATCTTCAAGCCGGGCGGAATTCGGGTCGGAACTCCCGCCGTGACTACTCGCGGCATGAAGGAAGAAGAGATGCTCGAAATCTCCGATCTGCTGGCTGAAGCACTCGATAAACGCGACGACGGCGATGCATTGACACGCGTCCGCAGCAAAGTGCGCGATCTTACCCGCCGCTTTCCGCTGCCATCGTAGTCTGCGGCGGGTGTAGAAGTGCGCCGCGCAATCTGTACGGCTCAGTGTTGCGGCAGAGAAAGCATAGCTATGTCATCCCCAGCGAAGTCGAGGGACCTCGCCCACGCAGTGCACGTCACGCGAGTAGGTGAGGTCCTTCGTTCTTCGGCTCCGCTGCACTGCGCTCAGAATGACATGCTTAGTTGTGTTTGCGCATGAATTGCTCGGAGATTGCCAGACAGAACGTCTCGAAGAATAGTTCAGCCCAAAACCCGCCGAGCAAAAAGAACATTCAGAACACGGTCGCCGATTTTATCTTACCAACTTGGCGCCGTTCTGCGTAAGCTGGCCGCCACATGAATCGCACGGCTGAGCCCACCGCTTCGAACCCTCTTCGCGAAGGACTTTCCACTCGCGCCGTGCCGCAACCGTGCTCAATCGTCATTTTTGGTGCGACTGGCGATCTGACGCATCGAAAACTGATTCCGGCGCTCTACAATCTCGTTGCGGATGGAGAGCTTCCGCCGGCCGTTGCCGTCGTCGGTGTCGCGCGGCGTGACAAAAATGACGAGGGCTTCCGCAAAGAACTCGAAGAGTCCGTTCGCAAATTCTCCCGGCAGAATGTTCGCGACGAGATCTGGAAAACGTTCTCTCAATCCATTTCCTACCACCGAACGGAGTTTCACGACCTCAAAGGTTACGAATCGTTAGCCGAACGTTTGCAGCAGATCGATAAGGAACGCGGAACCCGCGGCAATCGTCTGTTCTATCTGGCCGTCGCCCCCGAACAATTTGACGACATCGTCGCCAACATCAAAACCGCGGGGCTCAATCGCGCGCCGGAAGGGAGCTGGGCCCGGGTCATCGTGGAAAAGCCATTCGGCACCGACCTGGCGTCCGCCCGTGAATTAAATCGCATCGTTAGCAATTCATTTGCAGAAGATCAGACCTACCGCATCGATCATTTCCTCGGAAAAGAGACCGCGCAGAACATTTTAGTTCTCCGGTTTGCCAACGCGATTTTCGAACCGCTGTGGAACACGCGATACATCGATCACGTTCAAATCACCGCGGCGGAGACGCTCGGCGTGGAAGGTCGAGCCGGTTATTACGACAAATCGGGAGCGCTGCGGGACATGGTGCAGAATCATCTGCTTCAATTGCTCTGCCTGATTGCGATGGAAGCGCCCACTGATCTGGCCGCCGACAGTATCCGGGACGAAAAAGTAAAGGTGGTCCGCTCTCTTCGGCGAATGGCGGGGGACGCTGTGATTGAAAACGTGGTGCGCGGCCAGTACGCCGCCGGCGCGATCAACGGCAAGCCGGTTGCCGCCTACCGCGATGAACAAGGGGTGGATCCTAAGTCGAACATTGAAACCTACGTGGCGCTTCGATTGAGGATCGACGACTGGCGCTGGGCCGACGTTCCGGTTTACCTTCGGGTCGGCAAACGATTACCAAAGTCCGGCACCGAAATCTCAGTTCACTTTAAGAAGGCGCCACCGGTTCTATTCAACAAGGAGACAACCACACTCGATCAGAATGTGCTCGTCATTCGCATTCAGCCCGACGAAGGCATCTCGCTGCGGATGCAGGCAAAAATTCCAGGAACGAGCTTGCGCATTGAGCCGGTGAAGATGGATTTCCATTACGGCACATCATTCGGCAAACCAAGTCCTGAAGCTTACGAACGTCTGCTTCTCGATGCCATGAGTGGCGACGCCACCCTCTTCGCCCGTCGCGACGAAGTCGAAGAAGCGTGGGCGTTTATCGATCCAATCGAGGAGGCTTGGAAAAGTCAGGGCGAAAAAGGACTACACTTTTATTCCGCCGGCTCATGGGGTCCCGAAGAAGCGGACGAATTGCTCTCCCGGGAAGGGCGCGCCTGGAGAAGGTTGTGAGATTCGATCTCCTTGCTTTAACCGAATTCGCAGTATGCCGGCCGTAGCTGAAACATTTTCGTTAGGCATGCCGGTGGAAGTTGGCCGGATCGATAAAGAGTTGAAAAAGCTTTGGGCGGAAGGCGAAGGCGTGATGACTCGCGCTTCCCTGATTAACCTTGCCGTCTACAGCGACCAGGCCGGTTCGTTAGGCACAAACACTCAGTTAATGTCGCAAACGACGGAGAATCACGCCTGTCGCGCCATCGTTATTGAAGCCGACACGACTGCGGCGGAAAATCTGAGTGAGGCGTGGATTAGCGCCCATTGTCACGTGAGCCGCGCTGGTAGTCGCCAGATTTGCTCGGAGCAGTTGTCCTTCCGACTGGGCGGCCCGTGTACAACTTTGCTGCCGAGCATTGTCTTCTCGCATCTCGATTCCGACCTCCCCTTTTTCCTGTGGTGGCAGGCTGAGTTCCGTGCGCCGCTCGACCCGGAGCTTTGGTCGTGGGTTGATCACTTGATTTACGACAGCCACACCTGGCGCGATTACCGCGGGCAAATGCAACTGGTCGAAACGGCAAAGGCGGAAGCAGATCAACGAATCGTGCTGTGCGATCTGAATTGGACCCGGCTCGACCGGATCCGCGCCGCGGTAGCCCAATTCTTCGATCATCCCTCCGCTCATCATCACTTTTCGAAGATTGAAACCGTGACGATTGAGCACGCGCCCGAATACCGGTCCACCGCTATGCTTCTGGCTGGCTGGCTGGCGTCCCAGTTGAAATGGCAGCCGAAATCCGCGGACGGCAAAGCGCTTCAATTTGTGAATGATCAAAAGAAACCGGTCTCAGTAGACTTGCACGAGTCGGGCAAAGAGCCCATCCGCTCAGTGCTGTTGCGCTCCGGTATGACGGAATTCGCGGTCAAACATCCCGACGGCGCGGATCTTCTGGTCGTGACCAGGCATGATGATGGTGAGACTCGCATGGATCAACTGATGCCGGCCGGCACAAACAATCTGGCGACCTTACTTGGCGACCAGTTATTTCGCGGCGGGCCCCATTCGGTATACATGCGGGTCATCGATCGAATTCGCGATCTGATTTAGCTCCTCCGGGCCTGCGTTCCACAAAAAGCCGGTGGTGGACGCCCCCGGTGTATGAGTCCTGCTGTGCAGGAGCGCGGCAATGCAGGGTTGCGACTTTTTTGCATTTTGCACTTCGCTTAAGCGTCCGGAACTCAAGGCAATAGGGGAATTGTCGTGGGTCCGGCACATGGCGAAGGGCGAGGTGCTGTACAACCCGGGTGAGCCCGGCAACGCCCTTTACATCATTAACCGAGGGTGCCTCGAGGTGGTTCCTCCCAAGGTTCACGCCCATTCCCAAGTTGTCCGCCTCACTCGAGGCGACGTGATCGGGGACGTAGAGGCGTTCTCCGAATCGCCTCGAGCTCGATTGGTTCGGGCGGGCGACGACGAAACGAGCCTGCAATGTTTTCCGAGATCGAATTTCGCCGAGCTGCTCCGCCTCGTACCCTCTTTCTTCCGCTACCTTTGCGAACACATGGCTGCCCGGCTCCTGGATGCGCACGATCTGCCGCCCCACCCGTCGCACACCATGGAATTGAGCGGTCGGATATCGACCTTCGATCTAACCACGATCCATCAAACCGTCGTTAATTCCGGACAAACCGGCGAGCTTCAAATCAGGGATGAGTCTGCTGAGACCGTCGGCGCGTTCTATTTCGAAACCGGGAAATTGTCTGCTGGTCAATTTCAGCATCTCACCGGTGAGGAAGCATTCTGGCAACTGTTCCTCATCGAGACGCTTTCCGGCACGTTTTCGTTCTCCGCTGCGGAAAAGCCGTTAACCGATTCGATCCAATCAGCGCGGATTGACCCGACCGGCGGCGATCGATTGATCGTGGCCTTGCAGTACCGCGATGAATTCAACCACCTGAAGGAGCAAATGCCCGAGCCGACTGCAAAACTACGGACGGTTGCTCCATCGTTAAGTTTAAATGGGGAATTGCCTGAGTATCTCGCGCCGATCGCCGGCAAAGTGTGGGAGGTGCTATCAAAACGTCCGATCGCCCTTGCCGAACTTTACCGGAACTGCTCTGCCTGCGAGCTGAAGATTTACCAGGTCGTGCATGAGCTGTTGCGCTCGAACCAGGTGACTACCGGAGAACCGATCAAAGCCTCCACAGCGCCCGAACCGCCGCGGCCGGCTGCGCTCGCTCCTTCGGATTCAGTGCTATTCGAGCCCATCTCGTAACCGGCAAGTGGGGACGAGCACAGCTTCTGCTCCGCAACCGTCCATGCTGGAACGCATCGCTACCTGTCTTCTCATCCTTACCTTTGCTCTCGCGCCGCTATCCGGCTGTGCCTACATGAGCTCAACCGGCCGTCAGCAAATGGCCTATCAGCGTTACATCAGGAAGTGCAGCGGACGACAGATGAAGGTGAAGAAAAAAATGAAAAGTCCGAAGATGCCGGCCACACCAGGGCCATCGGACAATCATGTCACCACCGAAGTCACCGAAACACCACAGTCAGTGAATTCGAGCGACCCGCCGCCTGCTCTCGATCCTGATTCGTCTCAGGCCCGGCCTTGAACGGAGATCGGTTTTCCCGCCGCATCCACCGCGACATAAACGAAAACGCCTTCGGTGACGCGGACCTCTTCGCCGCTCATGAATCGATTGGCCCAGACCTCGATTGGGATGCGCATTGAGCTGTTGCCGATCCGTTCAATCCGCGCGTAACAAGCTACGGTGTCACCCATTCGCACCGGCTGGAGGAACGACATCCCTTCCATCGCGACAGTCACCACGCGAGCTTTCGAGATCTTCGACGCCAGGATCGCTCCGCCTAAATCCATCTGCGAAACCAACCAGCCGCCGAAGATGTCACCATTGCGGTTAGTATCGCGCGGCATCGCGATCGTCTGAATGACCAGCTCGCCTTTCGGTCGTTTAGTGTCATCCATCCGTTCAGCACCTTATCACACCAGGCTCGCTCGCGCGCCGTTGAAGTGTGAAGCGTTGAACCGTTAAACCGGGAAGATAAAGAATTGTTTTTTGCCGCTTCAACGGTTCACCCTTCAACTTCATTACACAATCAGCATGCAATCCCCGTAACTGTAAAACCGGTACCGCTCCCGAACCGCCTCCGCATAAGCTTCAAGAATGAATTCGCGGCCGGCAAACGCACTAACGAGCATCAGCAATGTCGAACGCGGTAAATGGAAATTCGTAATCAGCGCATCGGTTAAGCGAAATTCGAATGGCGGATAAATGAAAATGTCCGTGCTGCCATTCCCCGGGCGCAAAGTTCCATCGGAACCACAGGCCGATTCCAAAACACGGACCGATGTAGTGCCGACGGCGATCACTCGCTGTGCTTCGTTGATCTTTGTCGCGGCCGCTTCGCTCACCTCAAACCGCTCGGCATGCATCCGATGCTCCGGGATATTTTCGCTGTGGACGGGGCGAAACGTGCCCGGACCTACATCCAACGTTACGAACGTGTGCGGAATGCGAGCGAGTATCTTCTTCGTAAAATGCAACCCGGCGGTCGGTGCCGCCACGGCGCCCGGATGGCGCGCAAATACCGTCTGATACCTCTCTACGTCATTGGCATCGCTGGGCCGTTCCATGTACGGCGGCAACGGCATCGAACCCAACGCATACAAATCAACCGGTTCGCTGACTGAGAATTCCCGCTCGCCGTTTTTGGTTATCGATTCAATCTGCCCACTGCTTCCTCCCACTAGAAAGTTTGCTCCGACCCGGGTTTTTTTTCCGGGTTGGGCCAGGCATCGCCAGCGCCGGGCATCGATTCGCTCCAGCAACAGAAATTCGATCGTACCGTCATCGGAAAATATCCGCGCCGGCAGAACTTGAGTGTCGTTTAATACCAGCAGATCCCCGTCGCGAACAAAACCAATCAATTCATCGAAACGTCGGTGCTCGATCACGCCAGTGTCGCGGTGGAGCACCATCAGCCGCGCTTCATCCCGGTTGTGTGGCGGCCGGGTGGCGATCAGCTCACGCGGCAGCTTATAGCTGTAATCACTTAAACGCTCGCTCATTGATGGTTCCGAAAGCGTAAACGATTTCGATCACGAAAAAAATTGCTGGTCGTCGCAAAATTCCTCATCATCTCGCATGCTCCGCCCCGCGCTCGATCTGGTTGTCGCCGCTCTGGAACAAATCCGCGAGCAATCTGACCGGGAACCTTGTGCTTCCCGCGCGAGCGTTGAGCGGCTGTTCACAATTGTCGTCGATGAACCCGCAGCTGAACATGCTTCAAATCCACTGGACACAATCCGCCAGGAGGTCTTTGCGTGTGCAAAATGTCCGCACCTGGTCCGGTCTCGCACTCAAACAGTATTCGGCGTCGGAAATGCAGATGCCGATTTGATGTTCGTCGGCGAAGCCCCGGGCGCCGATGAAGATTTGCAGGGCGAACCGTTCGTGGGTCGTGCGGGTCAACTGCTGACCAGGATCATCGAGACGATGGGCTTCTCGCGACACGATGTATACATCGCCAACGTTTTGAAATGCCGGCCAGACATGCCTGCAGGCTCTCCCGGCAATCGCGCTCCCACACCGGTCGAGATGGAGACGTGTCTGCCCTACCTGCGCCGTCAGATTGAGATTATTCAGCCGAAAGTTTTGGTAGCGTTAGGCGCGGTGGCTGTCGAAGGGCTGCTGGGCAGCCGTGGAACGATGCGGGAACTAAGGGGCCGATGGCATTCGTTCAACGACACCCCGCTGATGATCACCTATCATCCTGCCTACCTGCTCCGAAACCAGTCCCCCACCGAAAAGCGCAAGGTCTGGGAAGACATGCTTCAGGTCCTGGATCGACTGGGTTGCCCCATCAGCGAAAAACAGCGCAACTACTTTCTGTAGCCCACGACGACCGCATTATTTTGGAGGGCGCCGCGTTGTCGGCGCAGGTGAATTCGTGGGACACGACGACGCGTGTCGCTCCAGGCAGAAGGCGCTCATCTGCGGTGGAGTTCTGCACCTCGTTCCTAAGTTGTAATTGGGAACGCACTTGTCCGCGAAGCTTCGATTCGAAGCTGGTAAAATTGCAGGGCGTCTGTGTCAGGCGCCATTCAAAAAAACGCCGGCTCACAGAGCCGGCTTACAATCGTTCGTTGCCTGTCCGTCCTAAGGAGACCGCCGCTACAAAGGGTCAGCCACGGTAGATCTTCTCCAACGTTCTGCGCGATGCGAGGCTGAGCACAACCGACCTCAGGATTCGGCGCACTTCCGCTCGTGGCATTTTGATTTTCTGTTCCAGCACCTGGTCCCCCGCTCTCTTTAACATCCCGATTGTCCTCTCTCCGATTAACGCAGGGAGCGCCGTCGCCGCCCTCAC